>CAZEQP010000168.1:0-6651 GCA_964514345.1 uncultured Candidatus Obscuribacterales bacterium | reverse complement strand
AGCCGCATCGCTTGGTGGTGGCGCGGACAGTGCCACTATATTGCATTCGCCGAATTCAAATTTACAGGAGGCAAATACAGCAGGCAAATTATCCGGTCCCAGCTTTTTGCAAGATATGTTGCTCATAGGATGATTGCAGAACATACCAAGACCAGTGCCTTTGGCGTCGGGAAACTCGCCGCCTCTATGCCAGTAGGGCAATTGTTCGTTAATGCGTCTGGATGAGTCTGCGTCCAAATTTTCTACACAGAAAATATCAGGACCCAGATCGCGCACTTGTTTGACTATTTCCTCCCAGGATTTTTTGTTACTGTCTTCCAGTTTTGTCTGGTAAACACTAAATGAAAGATAGTCTTTGGCGTCTGCTTTAGCGTGAACCGGAATGACCAGAGTGCAAACAAGTCCCACATTTATCAATGCAAGTGAAATTAAAAATGCTGATACCAGTCTTAATGACCTGGTGAATAAAAAGGGCAAAGAGCTTATCAATAAGATGATTATGACCTGACAGCGCAAGCTGGCACAAAGATCAGCCACCCATCCTATTTCTCCCTCACTGCTCACAAGAGCAAGCAAACCAAGAACACTTAGAAGTATTCCCACAAGTGCAAGCGGTGCCATCATCAAAGAAAATTCAATAGCTGCCTTGGATTCTTTTGTTTTGGCCGGCTTTTTATCTTCTTGAGCCGCATCCATTACATGCGTTTGAATGTCGTCATCGTTTCCAATATCGTCAGACACAACTCACCTCAATTTGTCCTTACCAAATATACCCGGAATTATTCTTCATTCTAATGCGACCAGTATCCTCTTTTCAGTTCTTTCAAAAGATACTTCGTGTCATCCTTTATCCAGCCTTCTTTGACCAGTCTGCTCCCACCAGGAGGCCAGACCGGTTCTTCTCCAAATAAATCTTCATCCAGAGTGTCGAGATAAATTTTTTCAAGATGTCGGGCCTGGTCTTTTTTATTGCTGGCATAAAGGTCGTTTAGAACCAGTATTTTGGCTATCATGCTATCCGAATTGGCTTCAACAGCACTGTTCAGATATGCTTTTGCGCCTTTGACATCGCCTTCTTTAGTTAGCCATCGAGCCATTTCCAGATTTATTTTGTAATTGCCGGGCAAGAATTCCACCGCTCTAACCAGCGATTCGATCCCTTCTTTGCGCTTGCCCATGTAATAGAGCGCTTCGGCCCGGGTCTGCCAGAGCCGGCTTGCCGCTGCACCGGTGTTGAATAAGGCGCTTTTCACCGGAGTCATAAAAGTACCGGTGGCGCCTTTGCGAATGGATTCGGCTTTTTCAAATTCTGAGCTTGATCTGGAAAAATCATTGTGCCGCGCTTTGTATTGGCACAAATAGTAATGCTTGTGCGTATCCAGATAAATACAAGTAGAAATGGCAAAGTCGACAAAAATGAAAATGAAAACACATGCTCCAATGAGTGGCACGTACTCTTCAAATTTAACAAGCAGATTAGCCGGATTGCCTTTTTCAAATAGCTTCTCCTGACGGGCCATATGTTTTTCAAGTCGTTTGTTCAGCTTGACACCAGGTTTCAGCTTCAAAAACAACTCAAGAAATTCTTTTTGTTTGACCGGCCCGCAAGCTGCAGCAGGCAGTTTAAATAAAACCTGTCCCTGCCGAACCCGGTTTTTATCATAAATAGGCTGAGCGATTGAATCAGTCAGAAAAATAAGATTGCCCCAGAAAGACAACTCGATAACATCTATTTTTTCAATCGGGATCATTTGGTTGCCGGAGAGAAGCCCGATTGTATCTACATATTTGCCGTTTTTTTCCGGATTTGTGGCAAGACAGGTTTCAATCCAGATTCTGTAAGGCATGACAGGACGGTTAAAAAATAAAGGCGAGAAAAAATGACACCCGGCTGGACTTTCTTGAAAGACCAGAACAAAATGAGCCAGAGCGATAAAAGTCGGCGCCAGAATAAATGAAAGCAGCGCCAGATCAGCTTCAAACCAGAAATCATTAGCAAAAAGAATGATGAAAAAAAAGCCGTAGAGCACCAGTGACACTTTTACCAGGCTGTAAAGCTTGTGCGAAAGAGATGTGTAAATGGGACTGGGATAAATTTTGTCGAGCGGGGTCATCTTGGCCGTTTTTTCCTGCTTTCATTCATACCTTATAGTAAGCAGTATTAAGCCTTAAAAGTGGGGAATATTTTTACTGGATTAAAACTAGCATTTATCCTGGAAGTTCAGGTCTCATGGCATTAAGTAAAAAAGAAATCGGCGAATTACTGGTGGATAACGGGCTTATCACCTCGGATGAGCTCAAACTGGTCCAGCAAGAACGTCTGAAAACCGGCGAGCCTATAAGTTTAATCTTGTCCAGATTGGGTCTGGCCAATGAAAAACATTTGAAAAACGCCCTGGAATTGCAGTTTGGCGTCACTTACGTGTCCTTGTCCAAACTCACACCTGATACCAGTTGTATGAGTCTTTTGCCTGAAAAACTGATGCGTCAGCATCAAGTCGTGCCTGTAGTGCAGGCTGATAATAAATTGACCCTGGCCATGGTCAATCCCAGCAACCTTCTTGCTTTAGACGATGTGCGCTACAGGCTCAAAGGCATTTCGGTGCATCCTGCCGTTTGCACTGAAGACGATTTCCAGCATTTTATGGAAACTGTATATGCCGCCCAGAGAAAGAATGAAGAAGACTTGCGGCAATCGGGCGACACTTCCATCTTAAGTGAAGAAGTGGATCTCGGTGAGCTTGATATAGCCCAGGATTTAAACGAAGAAATTAACGACCTGGATCTGGCAAGACAGGCTCAGGATGCTCCTGTAGTGAGACTGGCCAGTCAGATTCTGGCTAAAGCGATTCAAAAGGCGTGTTCGGATGTGCATATAGAACCGCAAGACAAAGCAATTTCATTGCGCTACAGACTGGACGGAGTGCTTTATGCCGATAAAAATCTGCCTAAAGCTGTTCATGCGGCGCTTATCTCACGTTTTAAAATCATGGCGGATCTCGATATTGCAGAAAGGCGGCTGCCGCAAGATGGACGCATACGTGTGCGTTTTAGCGGTAAAGACGTTGATTTCCGCGTTTCCACTATTCCCACCAAACACGGTGAAAAGGTGGTTATGCGGCAACTGGACAAGTCGGCCACTAATCTCGGTCTGGAAAAAATGATTACAGAAGGCGAAGCGCTAGACATGATCAGAGAAATGATCAAGAAGCCTTATGGCATCATTTTTGTCACAGGACCGACAGGTTCAGGAAAAACAACTACTCTTTATTCGGCTCTGGCTGAGCGAAATACACCTGAGGTGAATATTTGCACAGCCGAAGACCCAATCGAGTATGAAATGGCAGGCATCACTCAAGTTCAGGTATTGCGTGAGAAAGGGCTTGATTTTGCCCGAATACTAAGACATTTTTTGCGTCAGGACCCGGACATCATGCTGGTTGGTGAAACGCGCGACAGAGAAACGGCAAAAATAGCCGTGGAAGCTGCTCTCACCGGTCACCTAGTCTTGACTACTTTGCATACCAACGACGCACCCGGCGCCATCACCCGATTGTCCGAAATGGAAGTGGACCCATATCTGGTGGCATCAGCCACAATAGGAGTGATTGCTCAAAGACTGTTGCGTCATATCTGTGAAGACTGCGCTCATGATTATGTGCCTGAATTAGCCACTCTTCGCTATCTGGGGCTGCTCGACAAAGACGCCGAGCATATAGCCGCCTCCACAGTGGCTTATTACAAAATGAAATTGAACGAAAGTAATATGCCTGTGTTCAGGCAGGCGAAAGGTTGCGAGAACTGCAACGGAACAGGCTACAAAAATCGTATCGGCGTGTTTGAAGTGATGCGCTTGAACGACGACATACGTGAGTTGATTTGTAAAGGCTCTCCCACAGCCATGATACGCCTTGCCGCCAAACAATCGGGAATGGTGCCGTTGAAAGACTACTCAATCAGACTGGTGGCACAGGGCAAAACCACAGTGGAAGAAGTGGTGCGTGTAACTCTTGCCGACAGCTCAGGTGACGACAAACTGTGCTCCAAATGCCGCAATCCCATCTCTGATGATTTTGTCAAATGTCCTTTCTGTCAGCATGAATTGAAAGTCTCCTGTCTGCGTTGCGGAACATTGCAAAAAGAAGACTGGTCGAGTTGCCCCAAATGTGGCTTAACCGCGGCAGAGGCATCAGATGAATTATCCTGCTCGGTTTGCAACGCTGAAATTTTAGGCGGCTGGAGTGATTGTCCTTATTGTCTTTCGCCTAAAACGCCCAATCAAAAAAATAACGATGTCCACAGCGCCTCCAAAAAGAAAAGAAAGTGAAGTAAATGTGCCCACAAGACATAGAATTGCCTGAAATAATACAACTGGTTCTGGATCGCGGGGCTTCCGACCTGCATCTAAAACCCGGACAGCCGCCTATAATACGTGTGGCCGGTGCACTCATCCGCACACCTTTGCCTGAAATGGAAAAGGGAGATGTGGAGCAACTGGTCAATCCTTTTTTGAATGAGCAACAAAAAAAACATCTGGCAGAAACATGCGAACTTGATTTCAGTTTTGGCATAGAAGGACTGGGTCGCTTCAGAGCCAATTTATACAAAGACAGAGGGGCTGTGGCAGCTGCTTTCCGTGTCATCAACACTCAGATTCCGGCTATTCTGGATCTGGGACTGCCGGAAATATGCATCGAGCTTACCAACCGTCCGCGCGGACTTGTTCTTGTCACTGGTCCTACAGGCTCGGGTAAATCCACTTCGCTGGCATCTATGATCGACCATATCAATATGAATCAGTCCCAGCATCTTTTGACGGTTGCAGCTCCACTAGAATTTTTACACCGCGACAAAAGTTCGGTCATTTCGCAGCGTGAACTGGGAACCGACACTAAAAGCTTTTCCAACGCTCTGAGAGCAGCATTAAGAGAAGATCCAGACGTTATACTGGTAGGCGAAATGCGAGATCTGGAAACGATTCATCTGGCATTGACTGCATCCGAGACCGGGCACCTGGTATTCAGTACGGTGCACACAAGCTCAGCCGCGCAAAGTCTTGATCGCATCATAGACGCCTTTCCATCCGACCAGCAGGCTCAAATAAGGGTAATGCTTTCCACCAGTTTGCTTGCCATTGTTTCTCAGACTCTGATACCAAGAATTGAAGAAACTTCAGGTGGAAGTCCTGTAACCAAAGGTAGGGTCATAGCCTGCGAAGTGCTCATAAACACACCGGCCGTATCCAACTTAATCAGGGAAGCCAAGACCGAACAATTGTATTCAACCATGCAAATGGGCGCCAAACAAGGCATGCAAACACTTGAACAATCACTGGCCAGACTGGTGCGTCAGGGTGTAATTTCAGAAGAAGAAGCCATGAATAAGACCAGTCGTCAGGCTGAACTGGCTCAACTAATTGGGTCAGGCACCGCCGGTGCTGGCAACCAGAATATGAATTCATATTCCGGATCTTCAAATACTCAGGGAGCGCAGGCGCTGCCGCAAGGGCAAGAAAGAGACAAAGAAAGAGAAAAGAAAAGTCTTTTCGGACGCTTATAACCTATGGAATATCTATATAAGGTACGCGACAACCAGGGAAGGATAAGCGAAGCGCAAGCACAAGCCGAGTCGGCCAGTGTGCTTAGAGTGCGCCTGCAAGCCAGAGGCGTCGACGTAATAGATATAAAGGAACTGTCGGCACCATCTGCATTAAATCTGGATGTCGGACAGTCGCTGGATAAAATCACCGCCCTGCTCGAACAAATTTCGCTCAAGGATATGGTGGTATTTTCAAGACAATTCGCTGCTCTTGTAGGCTCAGGAGTGTCTATGCTGAGGACTCTCTATATTATTGTCGAGCAGTGCCCGAACCGAAAATTGAAACGTTCAATCGACGATGTCAGACGTCTTGTAGAATCCGGTCTATCTTTGTCGGATGCCATGAGCCGGCAATCAGGAATTTTTGACTCGCTCTATATATCGATGGTGAGAGCCGGAGAAGCCGGCGGTATTTTATCTGAAGTTTTAAAACGATTGGCTGATTTTCTTGAATATCGCCAGAAACTCAATCAAAAAGTGAAGGCGGCCATGGTTTATCCTTCTGTCGTACTGCTTGTGGCGGTGGGTGTTTTCTGGGCCATGCTCACTTTCGTTTTGCCTATATTTGAAGGTCTATTCAAAAATATCGGCGGCGAGCTACCGGCGTACACACAGTTTTTAATTTCACTATCAACTGCTGCACGTTCAATCTGGATGGTTCTTTTTGGTATTGCCTGTATCGTCGGATTTTTTGTTTTGAAAAATTACTACAAGACTCAACCCGGAAAAATTCAAATCGACGGTATCAAGCTTTCCATACCTTTAATAGGTGAATTAATCCGCAAAGTTTGTATAGCCAGATTCAGCCGGACATTCGGTACATTAATTCAGGCCGGGGTGCCCATGCTCAATGCTCTTGAAGTGGTTAAGGATACGGCAGGCAACGCAGTTGTGTCGGCCGCGGTGCAGAAAATCCACGAAGAAGTCCGGCAGGGCGGGACTATTTCAAAACCTATGAGCCGGGACAAATTATTTCCCCCCATGGTCACACAAATGGTGGCGGTGGGGGAGGAAACCGGAAAACTGGACGATATGCTATCTAAAATTGCCGAC
>CAZEQP010000167.1:0-6672 GCA_964514345.1 uncultured Candidatus Obscuribacterales bacterium | reverse complement strand
GCTTAAAGGTGTGAGATTTTTTAGTAAGCGCCTCTTGACTATATGAACGGCAGATTAAAGGACACGGCAAAAGGAGTATCAAAGATACTGGCTGTCTTTGCTCTTCTGATCGTTTCCGGCACCTCTCAAGCATGGGCGGACACAAGCAGTCTTTCCATTTTTGGAGAGCCCATGTCAGAGGCTTATAAAAAGGATTTTTTCAGCTTCTTCAGATTCTCTATGGTGGGAATGACCGTCACTAAGGACGGTTTTTCTTCAATTCTGTTCAAACCACCGCGGGGAAGCATGCTCAGACAGTGTGCCGAACTTGAAATTACTCTTTCACTTGAAGGTCGGGTGAAAAGAATGAGTATGAAGCTCAAACGCCGGTGCATCGATGATTTGCGCCAGGGCATGTTTGCCAGGGATGTGGCAAAAAGTTTCATTCAAGCCGGAATTCCTGACAAAGATTCAGAAGCGGTAAGCGATTTGATCAACGAAATCTTTTTTCGTCAAAAATTGACCCGAATCGACGTCAAGCCGGGCGAACCTGATTCATCCACGGCAAAGCTCCCTCCAATAACTGTTCTCAAGTTGGGGGGCGGCGATTTGTCCGACGGCGACATAATTATTTTTGGAGAGAACTTGAAAGTGCCCGAGCTGACCAGAGAGCCTTCGGCTCTCTACAGCGTTTTTTCAGGCGAAAGCAAAACAGCCAGCCAGAAAATCGGTGACCTGGTTTTGGAAATGGAAAACGAGCCTAAAGGCGAAGAAAATCTGCTCATGTCCATTATGAGCGCTTCCGACAAGGAAAAAATGCTCAATACCGACTTTGACTTTGATCAATTGCCCGGTACTGCCGTTCCATTGCTCAAGTGATACTTATTTATTCTATGTTCAAATCGGGGGAGGACTCTTTTTCAGAGCCGGAATTTTGTTCGCCGGCTTGATCAAGAATTTTGTTGATATCGCTCATTGAGTGTTCCGATTCTTTTTTCAAATTGATGGCGTCACCCGAATCTGATGCACCGGCGTCTTGTGCCGAGGATGAAGACGAGAACTGATTAGATTCTGTGATGTCTTGTTGCCAGATAGTGGGAGAAATTTCTTCCACTTTGTGAATAAGCCATTTTTTGCCGTTCTCTTTTTGAATAATGAAACGAAGATATCGAGGACCTTTGCGTATCCAGAAAGTGGTGTTGCACAAAACTGAAGCGACCATTTTTTTCTTGTCGTAGCTTTCAATTTTCAAAGCCGATTTGGGAGCGGAATTCACATCTCCGATAGACTGAAACAGAGTGGTTTCTTTAGACCAGACTTCAGACAGTTTGGCAAAATTGTTTTTTGAATAATCTTCGGTATAGAAGTTCATCATCGTCTCACCGCTGATGGTATCATCTTCCTTTGACAGAATGCCGAACATGCTGCGTACAAGACCAACTATCTGGCGCAAATCTTCGCTTGACTGGTTTTCAACCATTGTGCCTTCGTCGATGACATTGTCATTGCCCACACGTTTATAATTGATTTTCCAGTAATCTCCTATACCTGCTCCCTCGGCATAAGCTGAGCGGTCATCCATGTTGTAGCTTCCGGTGCTGAGCTTTAATGCATGATTTGCTTCACTAGATCCGGCAGCCGGTTTAACCCACAAAATGACTTCTCCGGTTTTTGAATTGGTTTCAGAAGCCGGGGCGTAATAATAAATCAAGCCCTCGTCTTTGTTTTGAAAAGACAACAATGACCCGACACTGGAGCTTGAAAGCACAAATCCTACTGTTGTCGCTATTCCGGCCAGGAGCAGAGCGCCTACGGCAATTAAGACAAAGCTAGGTTTTTGTCCTGGTACAAAGCCTTTCAATTTTGAGCTCAGATCACTGGGAGCAGCTTCAACCTTTGCCGGCTCCTGTCTGGAAGTTTCAACAGCTCTGGCTTTCACTCCACCGGTTTTGGCTTGTTGAGTGTTTTTTTGTGTATCGCTCTGTTTAACCACTTTGTTTTTGGCTGATGTGGAGCGCAATCCGGTTGTGGGACCAAATAGTTTCTCCTGCTCAAGCAGCTTGGAGACTCCTTCCAAAGCATCGCGCAATTCTTGCATTTTTTGAAAGCGCGCTTCCGGTTTTTTAGAAAGAGCTTTCATCACCACCCGTTCAAGCGATTCGTTTATTTCCAGCTCCGGTCTTATTTCTTTGAATGAGGGAGGCAGAGTGGTCAAATGCATTTCCATCGTTTCCACTACAGAGCGCCCCATAATAGGCGGCTGGCCGGTGAGCGCTTCATACATCATGCAGCCCATCGAATAAATGTCGGATCTGGCATCAAGAGTAGATCCTGTGCACTGCTCCGGGCTCATATAAATAGGACTGCCGAAAATTTCACCTGTTGCAGTGAGGTGCTGAGATTGTTTGCCGGATGACGGCATCAGTTTGGCAATGCCGAAATCCACCACTTTGACGAAGTCGTCTTTGCCCTCAAAATTGATAAGCATGATATTGCTTGATTTGAGATCGCGGTGGATGACTCCTTTCTGGTGAGCGTGTTCAAGCGCTTCGGCGGCTTGCATAAAAATAGGAATGGTTCTTTTCATGTCCACATGATCGTCACGCTTAATGACGTCTGAAAGACTTTCACCTTCCAGAAAATCCATAACTAGAAAAGGCTGTTCTTCATCCACCACACCGTAGTCGTAAATAGTGATGACATTGGGGTGAGAAAGGCAGGAAGCGGCTTGCGCTTCAACCTGAAATCTTTTGATGCTGGTCTGGTCGCTGACCAGTTGGGGCAGCAATACTTTGATGGCAACCAGCCGGTCCATCAATTCGTGCACACCTTTATAAACAATGCTCATGCCGCCGCGGCCGATTTCTTCCACCACTTTGTAGCGTTCATTGAGAATTTGACCGAGCAGCTTGTCTTTTTTTATTTTGACCAGAATAACTTTGTCGTTTGCGCAAACAACGAAATTATCCGGATAAGTAGCCTGACAAGCCGGACACTTTTTGGTCAGCTCGGCCCCTTTTTCTCCTTGATTGGACATTTCAGTGTTTGAAGTCACTTTTTACTCGTTTAACTGGTCTGGGGTTCGGGATCTTTGTTTTGAATTGGGCCGTCGTTTTGGCTTTGATCGATTCTTGGATAAATGGAAAGAAACAAGATAAATACGAAAATCAAGTAAGCAAGCAAGTGAGCGATTCCGACAGTGAGCGAAGGATTGTTTTCCAGGTAAGCTTCTCTGGGATTTTTAGAGTCGTAAAATACTTTTACTTCATTTCCTTTTTCATACTTTTCAGAATATTTACCCGACTCATAACCGGGGATGCCGATTGGCGCCTGAAAAGCAAGACGATCCGAGCTGTAGGGCACTCCATTCACTTCATAGCTGTACTGAACTCTGGGAGTCCAGGCCGGATCTTTTCCCACGGTAAAATACTGCATATCAATGCTGTCGATTTTTCCTTTGGTCGAAGGCCAGCCCATGCCATTTATACCCTTAATATAGGGGGGCAGATCCACTAAAGCAAAGGTTAAAAAGGCCGCAAACAAAAGTAGAAATAAAAAAGGCTTTTCAAATTTTCTGGAAAGCTGAGACATTTAAGCCGAGTTAAATCTCCAGATAGGTCCTTACCTGCCACAATTCGGGGAAACATTTTTTTGTCCAGGTAGATTTAAGATAAGCGACCCCTTCGCTTCCACCTGTGCCCTGCTTGAATCCGATAATTCTTTCAACCACGGTTGCATGGTGTTTGCGCCAGAGTAAAATAGCTTCGTCAAAATCGAGTAAAAGCTCGGCAAGGTCATATATTTGGGGATATTTGGCTGCCTGGTCATATAGTTTCTTTATTTCTTGTACCCTTTGCTCTGATTTAATCTTCTTTTGCTCTTCGCTGTCGTTTTCTTTATCCATTTCAGGGCTGAATCCAGCCCATTGCATGACTTTGAAGAATAAATCGTGCAAAGACACCGATTCGAAACGTTTTTGCAGATCGGCAACGGCTGCATGTTCATGACTGAAATATTTGAGCATGCTTGTATCTTTGATGCCGCCGAAAAATTCTATTTCGCGGAACTGGCTTGATTGAAAGCCTGAGGCCGGATTCAAATGATTGCGAAAACCCAGAAACTCTTTGGGAGCCATGGTTTCAAGAATATGAATTTGATTGACCAGATGTTTTTGTATGGTAACCACCCGTTTCAGATAAAAATTTGCCTGCCAAATTTTGGAGTCGTCCAGATTGGGATCATGTAAAAGCTTCGCCACCGAGTCAAGTTCATGCAAAATCAGTTTGAACCACAACTCGTAGGTCTGATGAATGATTATGAATAAAGGTTCGTCGTGGTGCGCCGGGTCGGAAAGACATTGCTGCAATTCTTTCAGCTCTTTCACTTTCAAGTAAGTGTTGTAGGAGACTCCCTTACCTTCACCGTAACCGTATCCAGACATTTTTTTATTCGTTTCCTTTTTCTTTTTTAGATTTGTCTTTGTTTTTTTCTTTGGGAATTTCTTTTAATTTGTTCTCTTTTTTCTTTCCTTTGAAAAGTCCCAGCCCCAAACCGAATCCTGAGCCGCCTTGCGCTTCTTTTTCCAGTCTTTCCGGAATCATGCCACCATAGAGTGGCAGAAGAGCAGTTTGATCAAGTGTTTCACCCTCACTCAATCTGGCGTATTCTTTCGGCTTTCCTTTATCGTAATAGTAAGCAAGCGTGGATTCTATAAGGTTTTTGCGTGCTTTATCCACAAAAGCTTTGTACTGAATCTGGAAAGATTCCATTTCAATTTTATCCTGGTCCACCCGAAAGACTTTGAATGAGCAAGGATAGCTGATCAGAGCTGCATTTGAAACATAATAGATGTTTCCTTCCTTTTGCAGTTTGTTCAATCCGACATGACCGCTCAAAGCCAGGCGCACATAGGGCGAAGCTGCCAGAACCTCACGTCCTGATGCGGCGTTGGACACCACATATGAAGTCCAGGGAGAGTTGCCGGTGTCGTAGGGAGCAGGAGGCAAAAGAGGATGGTGGCTGAAAACTATTGTGAATTTGCTTGAATTTTTTTCCAGATCTTTTTTCAGCCAGGACAGCTGGCGGCTTGACAATAGTCCCTCTTTACTTTCAGTGCGTGAAGTGTCAAGTCCGATCAAATGCACATTGCTGGCAAAGTCGCTTGACCAGTAGGAAGTGTTTCCTTCGATTCCTTTTCCTTTCCAGTCGGGACCGAAAACAGCCATTTTATCGACGACCGAGCCGACATCTTTGTCTCCCAGAACAAAATGCCAGGGGCAATTGAGACCCTGCACCACGTCCAGAAAAAGATTCCAATTAGCTTCGTTTTTGCCCAGTCCCTCTATTTGATCCCCGCCGAACATAACGAAATCTACTTGCAATTCGTTTATTTTTTTAACCACCGATTGCAAGATCAACTGGCTCTCATGAAAGAGTTCATGAGTATCTTCTTTGTCGGTTGTCAAATGCACGTCGGTTACATACGCAAACGAAAACGGCTTGACAGGCGCCAGAGAAGCATGGACCTTGTTTTCGAAGCTGAGGCCAAGAAGACTTACAGAAACCAGAGATAGTAAGAAGTCGCGTCTTTTAATAATGGTTTCCTCAGCAGATCTCAGTAGAAAATACTCATCAAGTCTTATGACAGTTATTTGTATACTGTTTGACCTGAAACTTAAAATAAGTTTGCCACAAATTTGAAGAATAAGTGAGGTTTTTGCAAATGACGAGCAGCGTCAAAGACGAAACAAGCGGCACAAAAGAAAATATCGTTTTGAATATTCGGCAGATAAAAGAAATATTGCCTCACCGCTATCCATTTCTTCTTCTGGACAGGGTTACTTCTTGTGAGCCGGGAGTGCGTGGATACGGCTATAAGAATATGACCGCCAATGAACAATTTTTCGAAGGACATTTTCCTTTCGGACCCATAATGCCGGGTGTGCTCATGGTCGAGGCTCTGGCTCAACTGGCTTGCATCGTTTTGCTCACCAAAGAAGAGTACAAACACAATCTGGGAGTTTTTACCGGTATCGACGGATTCAAATTCCGCTCTATGGTGGAGCCCGGGGATCGCCTGGACATGGAAGTGGAATTGTTGAAAATAAAAGGTCCGCTCGGTCGTTGCCGCGGCGTGGCAAAGGTAGGCGACAAGCTTGCTTGCGAAGGAGAATTCTCCTTTTCGATGATCGACAAAGAGAAATTCATGGGTACTGCAAAATAGTTTTTTAACAGGTAAAAAAAGACAATGTCTATACATAGCACAGCCATAATTGCAGAAGGAGCGAAAATCGCATCAAGCGCCGATATCGGTCCCTATGCAGTGATTGGAAAGAACGTAAGCATAGGTGAGCGCACAGTAGTTGGTCCGCATTGCGTCATCGACGGCGATACCACAATCGGTGCTGATTGCAAAATATACGCTTCTGTGGCTATAGGTCTTGACCCGCAGGACTTTGGCTACAAGGGAGAACCTACCGGTGTCATCATCGGAGATCGCGTCACATTGCGAGAATTCGTCACCATTCATAAAGCCACCAAAGAAGGTCACACAATTCTTGGTAATGATTGCTTTTTGATGAATTATTGTCATGTTGCCCATAACTGCAAATTGGGCAACGGTGTGATCATGGCAAACAACGCCACACTGGGCGGGTATGTCCAGGTAGGCGACAATGTGGTTTTTGGTGGCAC
>CAZEQP010000166.1:0-6731 GCA_964514345.1 uncultured Candidatus Obscuribacterales bacterium | reverse complement strand
GGAAAACCTGATGTGCGCGTATTCAGCCTTGGTATCGGATACGATATCAATACTCAATTGCTGGATAAAATCGCCTCCGGTCATCATGGCACCGCTCAATTTGTCGAGCCGGGTGAGAATTTGGAAACGGCACTATCAGGGCTTTATGACAAAATACGCAATCCTGTAATGTCAGATGTCAAAATCGCTTATGAAGGCATCCAGATCAAAGACCAGTATCCACGCACTGTCAATGACATGTTCGCCAATACTCAAGTTTTGCTTGTAGGCAAATATAAAGGAAACGGTGAGGCTAAAATAAAAATTTCAGGCAATGTAAATGGTGTCTCCAAGAACTTTTCATTCCCGTTAGCCTTTCCTGAAAAAGAAGTGGCAGCCAATTATTTGCCGCGTCTGTGGGCGATGCGCAGAGTCGGTCATCTGACTGAAGTCGCCAAAGAAAACGGCAACACTCAAGAAATAGTGGATGAAATCATGGCTCTTTCTCGCCAGCATGGAATCATCACCGCTTATTCATCATATCTGGTGACAGAACCAGGCGCTGATCAAGTGGCAATGAGAGGCAATCCGGCAAGACCTGTTTTTGCTGGTGGTGGCGGAAGCAGAAGAACCAGGCAAATGCCTTTCAATATGCCCAATCCATTTGCTGCTCCGGTATCTTCTCCTAAAGCTGCGCCAAGTCCTGTAGCTTCTTCAATCAGAATGGGCAAAGTGGGAGCGCCTGGTGCACCAGCACTGCAAATGGCATCGGCATCTGTTAACGGAATGTATAGGTCTGCTCCGCGCGAGTTGCAGATTATGGACGAGCGTCCTTCCACTAGAGATTTTCGCGAAGGTTCTGTGTCACAAATATCCAGTGTTTCGATGGGAAGGTCTGTTAAATCTGCAGGTGATAATTTCTATTATGGCGGTTCCGGCGTCGGAAAAGACGCAGGCGCAAAGTCTCTCATCGCCATGATGTCCAATAAAGAAGAAAAAGGAGAATCAGCTGTACATTTCAAAAAGGTTCAGTCTAAACTAAAGTCTGACACATATGTGGAAGGGGATGATTCCTCTATATCGGGGACAAAAATTGTCGACGATAAGACTTTTCGACTGAAAAATGGTTCTTGGGTGGATGATGCCCTTGCCGCTTTCAAAGGAAAAACAGAAAAAGTCGAATTTGCAAGCAAACGCTATTTCGAGCTGATCAAAGAATTTCCCGGCATTGCAAAATATCTCAGTATCGGAAAAAACATAAAACTGGTTTTCAAAGGAACTTGTTTTGAAGTTCAAGGCGGCAAGGAAGAATTGCCGAGTTGAGTTTATCTCAAGCAAGTATAATGAGTGATTCATTTACACTTGCTAAGGGATAAGCACTATGAGATTCAAATCGCAGTTCCTATTTATATTGATTGCAACGGGATTTTTATGGACGATCATTTTTACGGCTGGAAGTGCGTTTGCAACCGAGTTAACTCAAACTGACACGAGTGGCGTCAAAAGTGGTGTGACGGTTCAGGCTCAAACTTTTTGTATTTCAACAAAAAGTGCTAAACCGCCGGACTCAAAATGCAAATATAAACTTGGAACATATCCTAAGCCTGCTGATCTGGCTAAGTTCAAAGCAATGCTCAAACGGGCAAATAAACTGGAGAGTGACGGCAAATTCGACAATGTTCCCATTCATCCCCAGCGCCGGGTAAGCATATTGACCCAGCTTGCCATTTGGAAAGAACAAGGTGAAAACTCCGACAAAAAAGAGGATAAAGTCAGTCAAACAAGCATTGGTGATGATTTACTCAGTGCAAGCCAGACTAAAAAAAGTTCGCTCACTGATGAGCAAAAGGCTAATTTCGACTCAAATATCGCCAAGATATTTGCCGCGGCAGACCTGACACAAAAGGTGGGGTTGGTACCGGTGGAAGATGAAACGCAGAAATCACAATCGTCCGACGAAATCAGTCCCTGCAGTTCGCTGGATAACACCATATGCGGTGAGCTTGCCGATAAAGTGGAAAAAGGGCAGTTGAAAGTTGAGCTTACAGGTGATGGAATCAGTACCACACATGTCGAGCTGCAGCTGGAAAATCTCACCGACCGTCCCATGTTGGTGACTATACCTGAAGGTCAGGTATTCGTGCCTGAATCTCAAGAGTATCAGTATATGATAATAAGGGAAAAAAGCACGGCTTCACTTCCGCCGGGAATAGACAAGTCTACTAAATTGTAGTGGGAGATTTAGAATTTTTTTGTTCCTTCCAGTTTGCCTGTAGTTGGATTGCGCTTTAACTTTGAAGACTCGGTTTTAGGATTGGAATCTTTAGGACCGCTATAAGTTTTAGTCTCACTGGATTTGGAGTCGGTATATCTGTTGCCGCTGTCGGGCACGATCACAACTTCTAGATTTGTTTTTTCTTGAGAGACATACTTTTCACCCGTTGGGGTAAAAAGGAAGTTCTTTTCAGTTGAGGTCGTTTCAATTTTAGTGCCAGAAACCACTTCATCTCCATCTTTGATGCGGACTCGTGTTTCATTGCTTGTGGTCACAGTTGTGGTTTCACCTGTGGGAGTGGGAAGTTTGGGAGGAGTGGTTATATTACCTTTCGTCGGGGGCGTATCAGGATAGGTTACAGTGCGCGTGGATTCTTTCTCTGATTCACCCATGGCAGAGGACATTCTTGTAACTGTTGTTTCTGATTTGATATTTCCGGACTCGTAATACTCGGTTGTTGTTACCGGTCCGGTCCCGTAATAGCGAGGGAAAGAATATACAGTTTTCTTTTGTCCGTTAGGATAGAAAACCGTGACAAACTGCTTTTGTCCATCAGGATAAGTTCTTACTTCATATGAAGGTTTTCCGTCCGGATGAAAATAAGTAGTTGTTTTTGACCCGTCCGGATCCGTCACTTCTTTTGGTGGTGGAGAATCTTTTTCCGGAGGATCTTGACTCACAGGTACCAGAGCGATTTGTTCTTCAATAGTTTCCATGCTCTGGTGTTTTGGCTTGTTGGGAGTGAATCTTGTAAAAGGAGGCAAACAAGTTTCGATGTAACCGTCAAATGGTCCAACAGGTACATATGCCGGTTCGGTTAAGAAAGATACAAATGAATCTGTTCCGTCACCACCTTCATTTGAGTCAGGTGGATTTGTATCGGGGTTGGGTTTTTTATTATCCTCATCTTTTGGTAACACCGCAGAATCGAAAGGAGGCTTGTCATTTTCTTCAGGTGTTTCAGTCTCTTCCGCTGTTTTTAGTGTCAGATCTACACTAGCTAGAAGGTTTTTCACTTTACCATCCAAAGCCTGGTTTTCTTCAGGAGTGAGCTGAACGTTTCCTACGATTTTTTTCTTTACCGATTCGCTGGTTACAAAATTTTCCGGATTACCTGATTTCTTGCCCTGGTGCTGCCAGATAGCAAGTTGTCTTACTTGTGAAACTGAATCGGTCAAACCAAGATCACCGAATTTGCCTTGCTCGGATAATTTGTTTGCTGCTTTTACTATTGCGATATTTTTAGGATCCGCTTTTCCGATTTTATAGTTCAAATTTTCGCTATCGGCCATATCAAATGGTAGAGGCGGAAGATCATGAAGAGTAGATGCGCAAACCGTTTTTATCGGTGTAGTAAGAACGGCACCATTTTTTAAATTCTCAACTGCAAGCAGGCACTGACTGGTGGCGGCTCCATTGCCGATTACTTTTAGGGTGTACTGTCCCTGAGTTAGAACGTTCTCAAGCTTGTTTAAGCCTGGTCTACAGCTGACTTTCTTCTCGTTTTTCTTTAATAGTTCATTCCAGTCTTTATAGACTTTGTCCAGATACTCCCACATGTGATATTTCGAGTCTTTGCAGGGTGCATTTGGTCCAACTCTGTATCTTTTGTACAATTCAAACCAGGAATCTCTTGGATAAAACTTGAGGGCGCCCATCACCATCGTCGAAAGCAAGTGAGCTTTGGCATCACCAGTGAAAAATTTGGTATCTTTTTCCAGTTCATCTAGAGCTTCGCGGAATTCTTTGCGGATATCTCTTTTGTCGGTACCATTTTCGAGCTGTTTTTCCCATTCTTTTAGTTTGTTTTCAAATTTATCCCGAGTTTTCTGAAAAAGTGGGTCGTCATGTCTCTGGTACGGGTCATCGGCATGAACCGAGTTTGGAATTCCCCAAAAAACAAGAAGAAGGAAGATGCAGGAAAACAGCGGGACGGCCTTTTTGATTTGCATTTAACGGTACCAAACAATAGGAATCCAAACATTCTAAGAGAATGTCTAAATTAAATAAAGCGATTGCAAAGAAGAGAAGCTGGGCTCTAATCTTTTGTAGTAACTGTCGCCTTGTCAACATGATGACAAGAAAGAAAAGCGCACAGATAAAGCAATGCTGCCACGATACCTAACGCATTCACTCCAATCATCATAGAAAAATATTCAAGTGCACCACCAATGAGTGTGCCTAAAAGGTTCATGCCGAGTGCCTTGTCCGGGTCTTTAACTGTGTTGTATGTGATGGCGAAAATGAAAGAAGCAAAGAAAAGGGGTGCCACCAGAATCAGTGCACCTATAGGCAGGCGCATTGAAGCATCTAGCGTATTCACGATGGACAGAGGGAAGAAATAACTGAATAACAGTGCCAGGAAAAGCATGGCATAGAGCGGTTTTACATTTTTAAATTGACACTGAATCTGAATAAGATTGGCGACAAGTATCATCACAAGGACGCCACCAATCACAGCCGAATTAACTATCCAGGTGGTGCCTGCCAAAAGTCCCATTTGTGTGACCGACTTAGTCTCAATGAGCATGAATGCGGCGCCCAGGAAAAACATAGTGATGCCGTCTTTGTCTTTGACATAAGTGCCGTAGCATCGTCTGACCAGCCAAATACCAAGATAAAGAGTAAATATGAGACCAATGGCATAAGTCCAGCTGATGCTTCTATTTTTCAAGAAAAGAAAAGGCCAGTCATCGGTGGTTGGCTCCACTTGATCCCATTCGGCGCGAGTGGCATTATTTTCTTGCAAGAATTTGTCTATCGAGAACATGGGTAATCCGGACTTTTCCACTTGTTCTTTGTTGACTGCACCCACTAAAAGAGTGGGTCCGTTATTCATCATTGAATAAACACCAAGCGGTTCTTGGCCGAATCCTTCTTTTAGAGATTGCCAGACTCGAGTCAGCTGCCACCAGGTCAAATAATAAAACGTAACCGACATGGTGCCGCCAGGCTTCAGCAATTTTGAAGCGTCGGCAAAACAATCCTTTGTATAGACATAATTATCCAGACGCAAAGACGACATGGCAGAAAATGCGCTGTGACTGTCGAGATAAGCAAATACTATAAGGTCATATTTTTTGTCTGTTTTCTTTATATATGCGCGGGCATCATCGACGATGACATCGACTTTGGGATTTGAATAAGGATTTTCAGGATGCAACTCTTTGCCTATTTTGGCAATCATCGGATCGATTTCTATGCAATCTACATGCTCGGCACCGTGGCGCAAAGCGGCAGCCACATCATTTCCGGTGCCGGCGGCAAGGACTAGAATGTCGCGTGGCTTGTCTCCCAGAGCCTGATATGGAGTGTCGTAATAATCGGCTGTGTGTTTCTTTTGTTCAGGAGTGAGGGACGCTATCTTGTCCGGATTGTTGTTATATGCACCTTCTATAGTATCGTAATTAACATTGATGTTATATCCGTACTGATAAGCAGGCGAATTGCCATCTTTTGGCACTTCAATCTTGGCGATGCTTATCCTGTAATAAGGCGACCAGCGCACACCTTTTTCGGCAGTGGTGAAAGCGATTATGAGCGCCGCAGCCAGAGCCGCTATCTGGTCCCAGCGAAAATAGCAAAGAACAATCGTCCAGGCACCGATTGTAATCCACCACACTGGATTGAGCGACATGTAAGAAACAAGAGTGAAAAGCAAAATGCCGGCAAGTGCGGCAAATACGTTGATACTATAGGCAGTGAGCGGTTTGAACTGACAGAACAAAACACCCAGACGCTGACCCAGACAGGCAAAAGTAAAGACCAGTAAGTAAAAGACGCCTACAAGCAAAGCCAGCCCCGGTAAAAATAATTGCAGCCTGCGCATCGGTGTGTCTTCGGCACCGAGATTATTGACGAAAGAACCTATAAGATAATTTTCGAGCGGATTAATAAAAGTGACATGAGTCAGATTCATCGGACCGGCAAAACAAATAATGGCTACAATCGCCAGCACTCCCAGGGGAAACCAGCGCGAGATGTCTTTTCGTGACGAGCCAAGCGCCATTCCCAGCCCCAAGCCGAAGAGACAAGCCATGAGCGGTATATTTTTGAAATAGGCGAATATACGAATCTCAGAGGACAGCCAGCGAATAATCACCAGCTCGAAATAAAGCGAAGCCATGCTGAGAATAAAAAGCTCGAGAGCTTCTTTTTCAAATCGTATTTGCGATTTCAACTTTAGTAAGTGGACTCCAAAAGTCTTCTTTAGATCCCGATACCCAGGTGAGGTTATGTTTGAAACATTAAACCTCTTTATCTATTTAAGAAAATTATCGATAGGGGTGGAATCACTCCGTCTTTTACAGTCTTCGTGGTCAAACTGAACAGTATCGTGGCAATCTGCGTATTCGTCGTTCCAGCTCTCATCAATTTCGCAAAGAAGAGAATATGCTTCGTGCTCGTCTTCATCCAACCAGACGTCAGCTAACGTGTATCTGAAAAGTGGGTCTTGCGATAATTTGTCATCGAATTT
>CAZEQP010000165.1:0-6748 GCA_964514345.1 uncultured Candidatus Obscuribacterales bacterium | reverse complement strand
ATATTGACGTTTAAGCATTAGAAGAAGCACTTCATCTAATGCCGCCCTTTGCATTTCAACAGGTACTTTCTGACCACTGTTATGCAGTCTGTTTGATTGAGCATATAGCGGCGGCAAATCATCCACGCCAAGAAATCGTCGAGTGGCATTGGCATTAGCCATTATTGCAGAAGTCAAAAGACTCCAGGCTCTGTCATGCAAATGAGGCTTAGACTGTACTTCCTGCATTCTTCTAACATAAAAATTCAACTGGGCAAGGTCTGATTGCAGTTCAAAAACATCTTCAACACTCTGTACACTTTGTGTTCTCAGCCCGTTTATAAGATGTCCGGCTCGCTGGGATTGTTCAGGTGAAAGCGGTCTGTCGCCGCGTTTTTGAAGAATTTCTCTAATAACTTCAACTGAAGGAATGAGCCCCTCATTTTCAATTTCTAGAAGGGCATTACGGCGGAATGACTCAATTTCAACATCAGTGGCATTAGAACGAATATTCAATCGGTCTGCCAGTTCTGAAATTGTTATGAAGACTTCTTCGTGATGGGCGAATTCTTCATATGCTGCTTTGAGCAAATTGAGCAAAAAGTTTTTGGTGTCGGCAATTTTTATCCAGGCGTCTTGATTGAGTCCTATTTCTGCAATTGCAGGGTGATAATATTGAGCGATTGTAGCTCTTTTTTCTCCGACAATATCTTTGCGCTCCTTGAGAGCAAATCTTACTTCATGAAGTCCCATATATTCGTTGAAAAGATCATGGGCAGAATCAAGTTCAGCCTTCAGATAGTTCCATGCACTCTGCAATTCTTTCGATAAATACTTTTCATGAGCTTTTCGTTCTTCGAGCTCTTTTACCATGCGCAAAATAAATTCGTACCCTTTCTTGCCTTGAAGCTTTCGTGCCAAAGCCGGCAGGTCACCCAGTGCTGAGGGATTAAATTCATGCCTGAGCAGAATCCCTTCCAAACTGCTTACTTGCTCGTCGATTCGCTTTCTGAGCGATTTCAGTGCAGCGGCAATATTCTGGAAACCTGTTCCTTTATCCATGATCACGGCTCCGACAAGATCAATATATCTGTCCAGTGATTCCAGTCTTGCCAGAGGAACATTTCCAGGCGGCACCACAGGTTCATCAGCCGCGAAATCGTTTTCTATTATCCGGCGCATCTCATTAAAATCTCTGGGCATTTCAGCCGGCAGATCAAAAGTTCTTCTAATTTGAGGTTTCGGCTTTTGAGCATCGTTATCCAGCCGTTTGCTCACCATAGCATAAAAATCACTATGATCCTGGATTAGTTGCAATGCATGCATCAATCCGGGATTGCTGTAAAGATCTAGCAAGCGCTGAACAGTAGGAGAATTACTGAAATGAGCATGTTCAAACAATTCTCTGACAATTACAGGATCTTTCAGTGAATTCAAATCGTCCAGTAAACTGTCAAGCTCACGCCATCTGGCATATTTTCTGACAGCGGCGATAGCTGCCACCATATCAGACACCAACTCGTCGCGTCCGTCTATCGCTCTTGTGTGCGCACCGGGCAATTCACCTCTGTCGTTTGTGTCCTGTCTGGATCTGTAATAGGTGTTGCGTTCAAGATATTGATCAAATTCGGTGTCGTCGAGATCTTGTCTGTTTCTAGCTCGGTCTTTTCTGTATGCCTGTAAAGCACCGGGGCTTTGTGAAATGCCATCGATTTCATCTATGGCATGACCGCTTTCATGCCAGATACCCCATTCTATCTGAGCCGAAGTAGTTTCAACCCATTTATCTACTCCATTTTCTCTGACTTTGTGGTTGGCCAATATATAAATAGTGTCGCCATGCTTGAGGGCAAAAATATTCTCGTAAGAATCACCTGCCTTCCATCCTCTGGGGGTGGCAGCCCAGTCTACAAGCGGTCTTCCCTGAGCATCTTTCGGCACAGGAACACTATTGATATCGTCTGCCACAGCTACTTTCATACCCAGCGCCTGCATTCTATCCAGTAGTTCCGGATTAATCGCATGCAGATCACGTAAAGCATCGACAGCCGTTGTCACAGCCGGATTATTTTCAGTAATTCTTCCATGAGCAACCACAGGCAATGGCGAATCTGAAACATTTAAAAGTTGCGCATCCTGCGCCACTCTGGTCGGAGTATAAATAGTATCTTCAAATCTGATGCCGGTGCTTGCTTTCACCATACTTGGTGAAACGGCTTTGGGGTCGGCCGAAGATGTGTTGCCAACCAGGAATCTTCGGGCCTGGCTTCCGCGCAAATTATTTTCTACTTTATTAATAAGAACAGCTACCGCCTCATCGGCAAATCCTTGTTTGCGCACACCTTCTGTAGTTCTTGTTGTTCTTGCGTCATAACCACGGGCTCTGGCTTGTTCAAGTTGATTTCTCCATACCGCCATAAATCTGTTTATGTCGACAATGACTTGAGCCAGTCCTCTATCTTTAAGCCAATTTTCAACGGCAGGAATTGTGCGCAATCGAGCTAAGGCTTGATCGGCACTCTGAGGCAAGGCACCAAGCAAAGTGCCGTAAACAGAATCACCAAGCCAGATAGACTTGTTATCCTGACCTGAAATATGTTTGACTTCCAGGAAATTCTTAGCATCATGACCGACTTCATATCCTTTGTCGGCAGGGAAATTACTGCGTTGGTGATTTTGACCGGTGATGAAACTTGCAAGCAACTCATCAAATGTGTCTTGTCCTTCCTTAATGACACTGAGGCGAAATGCGGCCGGATCTCGCACATCAAAAGTGAGCCATTCCTGCGCGAATCTTAAATTGTCTATAAATTGGTCTTTATCTGAAATTAAACGTCTGACAGAATCAGGGGCCGGAGTCTCAGCTCTTCTAAGTGGAGCTTCTCTGCCTGCATGTCTTTGCAAGCGAGTGGACAGTCCATTCATCTCGTTTTGCAATGCAATTCCATAATCTCTGATTTGTTTGCTTCTGTCCTGGCGTGAGTGACCTGTGGCGACATGATCCGGAAAGTCTATTATACTGAGAGCCGGTGCTTTAGTCTGAGGATGAATCAAGCCAAAGAGTGAAAGTCCGGTGCGATTAGTCAGACTTATCGTGCTGTTTAAAAGCTCTTGAAGTTCCTCCTGAAACACTCTGGCATCTCTAACCTGGAAATTATTTCCGACAAATTCAAAATGATCATTGAGAACAAATAAACCAACTTTGCGCAACCAGGGCAAATTGTGTTTTTTAGTTGACATGGCATCCAGAGTCAAATCCAGCATCCTGAATTCGCCTGTTTTCACATTTACCAGAAGAAAATCAGCGCCGATATGATCTGCTGCAGATCCAGGTTGAGTGATATAAACTCTCCAATCGCCGTCTTCGCCCAACATTTGTCTGAGCGCTCTGAATACAGTGCCCTGAACTCTGACGCCTGGTCTTTCATCTGAATCTATGATGCGCAAAATCATTTGTTCGTTTTGCCTGTCTTCTAGTGCCGCCACTCTTGCTTTCAGTTTTTCCTGCCAGTCAGCCCGGTGAGTGATTTCGTTACGTAAGGCTTCGCTGTATTCTCTGACACCAAAAAGGTCTTTTATTTTTTGTTTCAGTCGCGTCATTTGTTCAGGGGACAAATTGACTGTAACTTTTCCTGACTTTGGTTGCGGCAACGGCGTGCCAGCCGGTTGTACACTACTAGTAGTATCAGTTTTAGCCGGTGCGACAGTCGCTTTATCCTCTACTTTAGGCGCTTGCGGTTGAATTTCATCGATAAGTTCTTTTACAGCCGCTTGCGGAGATGAGGCATCTTCCAATTTGGCACCAAAACGTCTTAAGGTTTCGGACAGCAGCGGATGATTAAAGAGTTCTTTGGGTGTCAGCTGGCTGAACTCACCAAGCACATAGTCTGAAAGTGCCATCATATAAAAATATTTTCTTTCGACAAATGCCTGTTCTGTCTTATTTGCTTTAATCACATTGTTGCGTCTGTCGCCTAGTGTGTGATCCCGACCGAACTTTTCTTCAAACTTCCTGAGTGCTTCGGCCAGCAAGGCCTGCACTTCATTGATCTGAATCACTCGCCCGTCTATAACAATGCGATGGCTGTCTTTAGTGGAACCCTGCCCTCTGCTTATTGCCTCCTGGTGAAAATAGCCTATAAAAGCACCCACTTCACCCAGTGCATCATCATTTTTAGGTTCTGTGACCAGAATCTTTCTCAGTTCGGTCTGTATTCTGTTGCGTAAAGTGATGATACCTCTACCCAATTCATTAGTGTCAGCCAGTGAATAAATGGCAGGAGTGAGCATTTGATCATCGACTTCAATTCTGGGCGCAGCCGGGACTTGTGCAGCTGGAATATTTTGCGGTGGTGGTGGCGGTGGCGGCTCTTGAGCTTGAGTCCCAGCTTTCTGGACGGCAGGAGCCGTGGTGCTTGGCTCCGATTTTATGTCGGTCTGGACTTTTCTTGCCACCGGGGTGACTTTTGGCTCCAGATCACCTGATATCAAACCTTGTTGTCTCAAGTTGTGCTCAACTCTGGTTGAAAGAGTTGATAAGTCAATTTCATGCGCAATAGTCTGAGGGTCGTGACTGACCAGATCAATAATGCTTCTCATCTGAAGCAGTCTTTGACCGACATATTGTCTGGCTGCATTTTGCAATACACGGTGTTGATCAAAATTGTCCACCAGACCGGAACTGTTTTTAGCCAGAGTAATCCAGTGAATCCAGCCGTTCAATAAAACAGCCGGTACATTAGGAACATCCATTAAATTCTCAGAAGCAAAAAATCTTTGCACTGCCATCGGATCTTCAGAATTCAAATGAGACAATGTGTCCATTGCTCTATAAGTTGCTTCAAAGAGATCAAGAGGCATATTTTGTCTGTCGATAAGTCGCATCGAAGAATGATATGACCCTATCAATTCAAGTTGAGCTGGGCTGAGCACATGAGCCGTTTTCAATACATTGGCAAAACTGGCTTCAGTAATTCCGAAAATCGGTCCCATAGACTCAACCAGATAACGATCCATAGCTGCGTGTAATCTATGCTGGTTAGCCCTTATGAAATCAAGGTCCAGTTCACCTTTTTCATTTTTTGCCACCATATGCAGGGCGTGCAGATAGAGTGCATCTTCCACTTTCAGTCTGGCCAGTCCCTCTGTCACAGCCATAGCAAGACGGCCTTTATTTTCAGGTTCGATTAGATGCGAAAGGGAAAGTCTCAATTCATCATTGAAAACGTTGAATGAGCGTCTGTGCACATTTGAATGTAACAATAGAGTGACAGGTCCCTGTCCCTGACTTTGTCTGTACTGATTTATTTGAGACTGCACAAAATTAAAACGCTTGCCTGCTTCAGTCTGGGCAAATGATGTAAACAACTCTCTTTCTCTTGCTTGAAGAGCTTGATGCGCTGGATTTTGCGCCAGCTCGACAATAGCTCTGTCACGTGACCAGCCTTTTGCAATTAAGTCTGTCACCTTAACTTCAATTTCACGCAATTGTTTTTGCCAGACGATATAACGACTAAAAGAAACATCAGCATCAGCCTGAGTTATTTTGGACCAGGTGCCGGCACCATTTTCTATTATCGATTGAGCCAGTCTGACCAGACTGGTTTCGTTCACCTGAGGTAGAACACTTTCAAAAGCCGGATAATTTATCTGTTTGGCAGCGATTGCTGTGCGAGGCGGAAGATTGCCATGATTGGTCGTAACAGCCTGGGTATAGGCATAGTGCATGCCGTTGACTTGTTCAATGGCTCTTTGCGGTTGATTAGAAATGGCAGTATTGATTTTGGTGACCAGTTCGCCGTAATTTTTGTTTAGCTGTTTTTCCAAACCGGCATTCCACTCTCTCCAATTAACGCCACCAAGAGCCTCTAAAGCCAGTTCCGCCATGACTTGTTGTCTGGGGACGCCTTCTCGCAGTCTCAAGTATGCTTTTGACACAAAAGTGAAGGGGAAATATTTTTCCAATATCGGAACATGATTGTCCAATCCGTGAATGAATCTATCCAGCAAAAATTGATCAATTTTCAATTGTTTGGCTAGATTGTTGAATTGTGCCGCAGTTATGCTTCTATTTGCGTATCTGGTGCCCAACTTGATTAAATCAGAAAGCTGTTTGTCAGACAGTTTCAAAGGAATATCTATATCGGTCTTGCCTCTACCTGCCACTTTGGGATTAGCTATATCAACAAAATTTTCATTGATTAAATAAACCAGTCTGTCCATAACAGGTGAGAAGCCTTCTTCCCAGCGCTTACCCAGATCATCCATTAAGTGCTGGATGGGTTGCCCTGTTTCTTTCAACTGCAAAACAGTGAATGTATCTGCAAACAGTTTGAAAACTTTTTGACCTTGGGTATCTAGATGAAAATTTCCATATACTTCAGATTCTGGAACATCTCTGCTGAAACTCTCAAGCATGTCAAGAACACGGCCCATAGTGGCAGTCCATTCAAAAGCCCGCACTTGATGCGGTGCTGTTCCGACAAAAACGACTTTCCGCGCTTCCCCTCCCACCTCATGACTGCTTATTTCATTACGCATCTGTCTCAGTACATCAATGTCTCCTCTGTCTTTTATTAATATGTGAGCAAGCACAGAATGCATCGTACGCGCATCAGCCATTAAGGCTTCGATATTATCCTGGCTGCCCTTGTACACTTGACTGATGTGTTTTTCAAGTCCATACAAATATTTGATGGCTTGACTGGACAATGTAATCTCTTCCCGGTTAGACGAAGCTGTGAAAATACGCTCATACCAGTCTCTGGTT
>CAZEQP010000164.1:0-6749 GCA_964514345.1 uncultured Candidatus Obscuribacterales bacterium | reverse complement strand
AAAATTTTAGTTCTGCTTATCTGTTGCTTATCCTTGCTCAATCTGCAACCCGCTTACGCAAAAGAACCGCAAACCGAAATCAAAGGAACCACTCCTTTAGGTGACATTCATTTGAAAGTCGGTCTTGGCTTATACTGCGAAAAAAAGTATGAAGCAGCATCAAACTCTCTAAGATTGGCTTTGAAACAAAGTCCCAAAAGCGTAAAGTATCAATTCTACTTAAGTCGCTGTTTGCACCAATTGGCTATGGAGCATTTTTATAAAAGCGATTATTCAACAGCACTAACACTATTTGAAGAGGCTTTAAAATTAGAAAGCTGCGATCCCAATACTAAATATGCCTTGAGAAAAACGCTTGAAAAGCTGAATCTAAAAGAAAGCAAAGTAGAAAAAGAAATAGAGACAGCCAAAGAAAAAGATATCGCCGAAAGGCAAGCACGCACTCCTTGCGTTTTTGTCAGACTGCGCGAAGCCTTTTTTAATGCATTGAATCGCAGAATAAGAGGAGCTTGTTACAATTTCACTGACACCGATAAGAAAGCGGTTCTGTCAATTAATTATAATTCTGAGAAGAAACTGGCTTCAGAAGCCATATTATCTAAATCCTCAGGAGACGAGAAATTTGACCAGGCAGTTCTCGATGCTTACAAATTGGCTATGCCATTTAGATTTTCAGATCTTGAAGATGGTGACTATACAATTGTTCTGTATTTTGATTACAAAATGCAGAACAACTCTTTGTTGAAAACAGAAGAAACAATAGAGCTTGAAAAACAGCAAGCCGAATGTCTTGCTTTATACAAAAAAGGTCAAAGTCTCATGTTGGAGACAAATTATAAGGAAGCTATTAACCAATTTGAAAAATGCAACCAGTGCGCTCTGCCTGCATTCAAACTATTAGTAAATGAACAATTGGGTGATTGTCTTGTTTTGTATGCAAGAACTTTGAAAAATAAGAAGGCGGCTCTGGAGTTATTCAAAAGGGCCAATATTCTCCAGCCGGACAATATAGATGCTCAGATTGGCATTAAATTGAACAGCGAATAAGTCCAAATTTAATCTTGGACTACGTATTTTCACCATGGACCATGGGAGAAATACGATTTACCTTCAAATAACCCCCTGTCCATCTCCGTCCTTCCCTTAAAGGTCCGTTTATATGGCTGCCGAAACCCAGGCTGTTGAAGCCGTTACAGCAATAACTGCACAACCGCAGGATAGAGTCAGCGATGACGCCAGACAGACTCTGTCGACCGTTCTTGCCAGCCTGGCTGATGAGGGGCAACGCACCCGCTTCGGGCTGGTCGAGCGTACTGCTTATACCGCTGCCGATCAGCAGGCAGGAAACGCCCTGCTTCCACTTGCCATAATCCGCGGCAATAACGGCAGTGAATACATTCTATTTACAGACAATTCTGACGGCGGCGACCATTCTGTAAATCGCGAGGTTTTAGACAGAATTCTTCGCCAGACTGGAAACGCCGAATTAATTCCGGAAGAGCAAAGACAAAACCGAGAAGACATTGAAGCTGCCATCCGAAAATATGCCACCGGAAATTTTCAGGAAGCAACGCAGGCAGCTGCTTTTCTGCACAGCGTGGGACGCACTAATTTTACTTTTGGGAATGTCGAGTACCGGATATCATCCAGAAACTTAGACCGTGCCACCGGTCACATCACTTTCGGTCGAACCCTTCATGTAGAAAGCCGAAACATCGGTCAGCAAAACTGGCAGAGAGACTCAATATTCCATCAATACAGAGACACCTCAAGAGGATTCGCCCTTCCTCATGGAATTACTAGTTTCAGAACAGGAGTCGGCGAGGCAAGGCTTGGAGCAGCCAGTCAAAGAATCGCAGCGCCAGAAAATGTACTTAGTTATAGACACACACCTGTGGTGGCAGCCGAAGTCCTGCCCAATTTAGAGATAGCTGATGTAACACCTCGCAGAACTGATGAACGGCACGAGGAAGTTGTTCCGCAAGAACCGGTTATTTCAAGTACTCCTGCCGATTTACTCGCTCGAATGAGAAGAGAAATCGTGATACCACAAGAAGTAGTGACACCACAAGAAGTAGTGACACAGCTAGAAATCGTGACAACACGAGCTGAGCCATGGACACTGCATGATTTTGCACCCACTTCACTTAACCCGGGACCTTACACTTCTGAAGACAGAAGAATGGAAGAAGTTTTCTCGACATTTTACAGACGAAATGTATTTTCACTTTTCACAGGAAGACCCGAAAGCGAGCAAGTTAATTCTATGACGGTCCAGGACGTCAGACGCTGGATGACCGCAGAGCGCGGAGAACGCGACAGAAATCTTGTGATGGCAGGCTGGGAGCTTGAGTCCTCACATATTTTTGACAGAGTGGCCGCGCTACACGATGATGGAGACGGCGGTCGAGTGATCACCCCGGCAGATATCAGAGCCGGCAAAAGACAGACAGAAGAAAGGAGATTGGCAGCCGATCCTGATTTTCAGTTTGTTCGAGATCTTTTCCGTGAAGTCACCTTGCCCAACGGCGAACGTCAAAACTCATTTGATCTTTTAATGCAAAATCCCAGAGTAAGACGAACTGGACAAATAACATATGAAGCCCTGGAACAAACTATTCAAGGAATGAACGCTAACGATCCACGCAAACAGTTTTTGACCACTTTGCAAAATCGCTGGTACTGGCTCAATTCAAGCGGATTCAGCAAGTATCTGCAAGAAAATCCTCAAGCAACAAACTCGATGCTTTCAAGCCATCTCAATTATTTTCTGACTGCAGAATCTCTGGCTCGCGGCTTTAATCTCGGCATAAATCAAGGCGAAAATGCACTGTCAGTTTTGAGAGAAAGAGCTGCAACAGTACCAAACCGAGTCGAAGAACAAAAAAGACACGACAATATTTACAGCCTGAGAGACAATAACGATTTTCACACTTTTAGAAGTTTGTTCTCCGAGCAGTTGAACGGAACTTCAGTATTCAACCGGCTTCTGGACAAAGCAGCCCAAAATGGACACGACGGCAGAATTACATTAGCCGACGTGGAGGGACTGGAGAAAGAACTGGACGAGCGCCAGCACGGCAAACAAAGAGCCGCTTTGCGCGAATTAGCCAGACGATGGAGAGCCGGTTCGACTCTTGCTTTTAACAATTTCAGCAATTTCCTTGAAGCCAGAACCGCTTCAACTTCATGGTATGATTTCTCGCCCACAAGTTATTACATAACACCAGCATCAATGGCTCGTGGACTTGGTGTTTATGTCAGTCCCGGACAAGAACCTCTAGCAGCGCTGGCAGATCGCAACCGTGCGGTTTATCGTCGCATAGAGTGGTAAGATTGTACGCAAGTCTGCACGGTATAAAAAGTGGTCAATTTTTGGGTTTTCATCATTCTGTCGCCAGTATTGATTGGTGTTGTATTTTTATCCTTGCACCAAAACAAGTTGAAATTTTCGGAAAACAAATTCCTTTTCATCTCAATTTTTGTGGGACTAACTATTTTTTCGGCTGCATCATGCTGGCGTCAGCCTTGGGCTGTGTGGTTCGCCACGATTTATATAATTCTAGTTTATTTTGTCTTCTGCCTCAGAAACGCCGAAGAGTCCATAACACAAATTAAATGCATGGTGGCACTTTCCAGTCAAAACCATGAAAAAGTAGTAGAACTTGTAAGCCCCGGACTGGAAAAAAACTGGAAGAATTTGAGTCTTTTTGCCGCAGCATCCATCAGTGCCGCTCAGATAAGACAACTGGAAAAAGCAGAAGCATTTGCCAACCGGGCTTTTCAAATTAACCCTCATCACCAAAATTCGCGTCTTGCCATGTTCGCAGTAAAATCTCAGAAATTGAAATGCGATGAAGCAGAAGTCTTTGCAGAAGAACTATTGCCGAAAAAAAATTTCAAAGCTGGAATTTTATTTGAACGAGCCAGGATGTATTTGCTCAGCCATCAATTTCCAAAAGCACTTACCAATCTGGAAGAACTGGAGCTTTTGCCCCCAACACCTCAAGTTCCTGAATGGCTAAGAGCCTCATTGCGTGTTGAAATTCTGATTGGAATGAACAAACTCACTAATGCTTTAGAATTATGTAAAAAAGTTCGTGAGCAATGGCATGACAAATTACCTCAGTCGCAATCGGCATTGCTTGATCATGATTTAGGTTACGCCTACTTCGCGCAGCAGAACTGGTCAGAGGCAATTATATGGTTTACCAGTGCATTGAAGAAGGACCCGCAACTCAGCAGTTCTTTACTGTTGCGATCTGTCTGTTATATTGAAGAATTCGAACTCGAAAAAGCACGCCAGGATTTAAATGAATTTGACCATATAAACAAGATTCCGGCTCTAGATTATGATGCTCAGTGTTACAAGGCGATACTCAGTCCAAATGCGGAAGAGGCAAAGGCGCTTGTTGAACAAACATTGAAAGTCGTTCCGGATTCCACACTGGCGCACTTCATTTTAGGACGAATTCTAATTCAGAACGAAGAGTTTGAAACTGCACTTTTGCATCTAAATCGCGCAATTGAATTGAATCCTATGTTTCACCAAGCATATAATTTACGTGCATTGACTTATAGAGCGCTAAACGAATGGGATAAAGCAGAAGAGGACGATAAATTGGCAACGGTTGAGTAAAATGACTTTTCTAATTCAACTTGCAAAATTGAAAAAGCCCTGGGATGACCTGCGTCCTTCCATTTACGAATTCATTCAAACACATTTCTCGTGCGAAAATCCTTCGGGACAAATCGATGAAGCCAGGCTTCCCGACTGGGAGTTGGACAGTTCATTCTTCGGCAAAAGAAAAGTGAAACCTCAACCGCTGGTCGAGTTAGTGGAGAAATTTGTTTTCTCACCCGACGCAAAAACTTTTTCCGTTATGTATGAAAGTTTTTTGTACTTTGACTCAAGCAGGCTGGATAATCTGATTAAGCTTCTTGAATCATACCTAATGATGCAGAATGAAGATTTCCGTCAATTACTTATCTGGTTAATTAAGAATTCACCAGACTCATTTGTTGTGAGTCTTTGTTTGAAAATTTTGAGCAGATATAAAAATGCCGGAGACAGAAAGTTATTCTTTGCGCTCGCTTCACACAATTATTTTCGCGAAATTGCCATGAATTATGTAATTCACTCAAACTTCGAAGTAGAAGACGGATTGTGGCATTTGGCAAAATATCCTTATGGATGCTCTCGAACACACATTGTTCCTAATTTACCTGAAAATCCAAAACAAGAAATTAAAGACTGGCTGCTTAGAGAAGCTCCTAATGGTGAATTACTTGTGGAGTTTGCAATGGACTGCGTACAGAAAGGCGATTTGAGAGCTGCTTTGTCAAAAGAAATTATTGATGATTCTCTTCTGGCTGGAGCCACAAGATTAACTGACTTTCTTACCACAGGGGTGGTTGGTGGCAATTTGAACGACTACGAATATGGACCGGAAGCCACTTTCCTACTGATCAAACATTTGTATAAAGCTAAACGAAATTCAGAGATACTTGATTCCGTCTCCAAAATACAAGTTTTTGTCGAAAAAATGCTTAAATCGGAAAAGACTCGGCAGAGATGGTTGGAAGCAAGTAAAGAGATACTGCCGTTTTGTACTGCTATCTTAGAATATTCAATCATCGAAACGAGTCCTACCTAAATGTGAAAAAGAGGTAGCAGTAGGGAATAAACAACTAGTCTCGAGGATTTTCCAGCATGTCCGAAGCGAACGACATCCCAACTGGCGGGGACAACAGACCTCTCCAGTTTGCCAACCTCAATTCTCTGGAAGTTCAAGGTCCAGCAGATGGGGTTCAGATTGCTCAAGCAGCAACAGATCAAAATCAAATGCAAGAATTTGATCTTCCCAACGGTGCAAAGCTTTATATGAACGGTGCCTGCAATGGTGATTCCGCTTACATTGTGGACAGCAACGGCACAAGACACGAGTTTGATCAAAGATCAATTTCTTTTCCAAGCGAAAGAAATGCAGACGGATCTGTTCCTCGACCGGGTGAAATCTGGAGATCACGGACTTTTAACCAATACAACCTTGGCATTGAAAGAATGCCAGACGGAACCAACAGAGTCTTTTATTCAACAAAACGCGATGGTAGCGATTTTAGACAAATCTTCGGCAGACCCTGTCTTGTAGGTTAACTATCCGCCGCACCCCTAATTTCATAATCCACGCTAGTTAATTATTAGATCTGAAGCTCGACCTGTTATATTGGGATTGTCGTTGCCGGAAACCCAGACGGTATGAAATTAGCTTATGCGTTAATTGCAGCCCTTATCGCCCAGCCTGTCTTTGCTCAGACGGCTCAAGAGAATTTGCCCAATCTGGAGAGTCTGGATAGTCAAACTTCTATCGACACAACCGGATTTCCTGAATGGATGATTGCCCCTGCCAAGCACAAAGCCTCCGAAGCGGTCTATGTAGACTGGCAAAAAGTCCAGAATCAGGGCGCCGAAGCCTTTTTTAACAACGAATACGGCAAGGCTGAGCGTTTGCTTAAACAGGCGGTAGAAATGTCCCGCGAAATAGGACCTGGTGACATTCGTATCGCCAAAAGCCCGGGGGACCTGGGCAGGCTGCTTACAGTCCGTGGCCGTTTTGACGAAGCCGAGCCTCTTTTAGAGCAGGAGCTTTATCTCAAAGAGCGCGCCATCGGACAGGACTATCCCAAGCTGATTCCCACTATGGAAGAGCTGATTCGATTTTATCTATTGAACGGAACTCAAGAAAGAG
>CAZEQP010000163.1:0-6755 GCA_964514345.1 uncultured Candidatus Obscuribacterales bacterium | reverse complement strand
AGGTCTTGAGGAAAAGAGATAACAGTATTCTATCGAATAGGGCAGATTGTCTGTGCTTTGTTTTGCAGTGATTTCCAATTGCGGTTTCAAATCGGCAGCCTGCGTGCAGCCGAATTCTTTTACTTTTACTTTTGAACTTGACGGGAAGCTGAAAGTCAGCTGTTTCATGTAACCGTTTGTAGTCCATCCGGTTGAATCGGTGGGAAAATAATATCGATGATATTTATCGTCATTGACTAAAGCTTTCACTTTCATAAATCTGTCTCTTGGTTCAAGATCCTTGCACCAGGTAGTAATCCAGCCCATGTCTACAGTCAGGTCTGAAGTGGTTTTAGGTGCGTTTATTTGCGCATCGATATAAACAAAGTCAGTGCTTATTCCGAATAAATTGGACTGAAAATTAACTGTGGGACGGAACTCATTATTGCTGTAAAAAGTGAATTCGTTAGTTTGATAATCATATGTGCCTGTTTTCCAGTAACTGGCAGGAGGTGTCAAAGCCTCAAGAAAAAGGGCGCCCTTAATGGGGGTTGAAGGCGCAGTTTTCATCATGTCGCAAACAACAAGCGCTTTATAGTCCGGCTCAAAATGGGTGGTTACAGTCTTTATTTTTGTTCTGTCATCCAGAAGCAGTTTTTTCAGTTTGCCGCCCGACACATCAGGCGCGCTCAATAAAGCGCTGGGTCCATCGAACACAGCCATATTAAATAGTGACACCATCGGATGAATACTGAGGATATCAGGCAGATTGCGCACCAGTACAAAATCAGAACCTTCCCGTCCGGCAAGATTCTGCAAACTGGCTTGAAATATTTTTGTCTGCCTTGCTCCCGACCTGTAATAATGCATATCCTTAAAACTCAGGTTGGCGATATAAAAAAGATAAAGAGTCAATGGTATTCCGCAAGCTGCAAAGGCTATAGTCTTCAGAATGAATCCTTGACTTTTTAATGACGAAATAAATATGTATGGACACATAAAAGCCGTGGCCAGTATCACCGACAGTGGCACCAGACAATGATAAAACCAGCGCACTCCGGCAAAAGCCTCACTGTGCGTATAAACATGCAAATGTGGGACCAGGGTTACCAGAATCCAGACAAAGAGCCAGCTTAAATAGAAACGGAAATGTTTGTGTTTTTTATTAATCAAGACCGCGGCAAGACTGAGCAAAGGCAAAATGTACATGCACACCAGAAAAGTGTAATAACGGCTCAATCCGGTATGATGATTCCAATTGACCGGCAAGATGAGCACCTGAAAAGCCTTGAGCCAATCCTGCCAGTTGACTGTCAGGTCTCTGGACATAGTATCGGTGCCCATTGTGGGCAGTGCTCCCAGAGGCACTATACATCCGATGATCACATAAGGCACCACAGGCACAAGACCATCAAACACCGGATGTTTTGCCGTGTCTTCAGTTTTTACCGCCGGTTTGGCTTCAACTTCCTGATCTTGCTCTTGCTTGCTGCGTGATGATTCAAGCTCAAGCAGCCTGTCCACCGCATCTTCCTCTTCAAATGTTCCTTTTTGTTCCGTCTGAGGTTTGTGTTTGACAATAATTTGCACAATTTCATAACTGAGAAATACAAAGCTTGTGATCCAGGATGACCTGTCGAATAGCAATGAAATAACGAACAAAAGACTGGAAAGGGCAAGAAGACCCGCAGAAGACTTTTCTCTTGATTCAAGAAAAAGAAGAAAAGAAGTAAGAAAAAAAGCGGTGCTCAAGCTGTAACTGGGACCGGCCAGATAAAAAACTGTTTCGGCCGAAAGAGGATAAAGCAGAAAAATGAGACCGGCTGCAACGCTTAAAAATATTCTGGCTGCGGTGGCGCCGGCATGACTGACCAGAAGCACGATTAAGATTGCATTGATCCAGTGCACAAACAATCCGCAGAATCGCAAAAAAGATACATTCTTCAGAAACATCAAATGAAGGAAGGCGCTGACAGGTCCTGCACTGTCTCCTCTAACAAAACCGTGCCAGGTTGAGACAAAGCTGAAGATGTTTTCCACCTGGCTTTTATCCTGGACAAAGCGTCCGATAAAGTAATGCTCGTCAAGTAGTGGACCGGCCGAGAGAGACCCGGCAAAAACTATCAAATTTAAAACAGCAAAAAGTATGGCGCAAGCCAGCAATACCCAGACTCTTACAGATACTGGCAACACTTTCATTGGATTCTCTGAATTAGCTTCAGACATGCTTATAGTTTGGCTCATCAGCTCTGAAAGTACCTTAGCATTTGGGCATAAAAGTAAAGATGAGAGAAGATAAAGAGCCTGAACCGAAAGAAATAGAAATAAAGAAAGGGGCGTATCCCAATATCACCCTTGCTCTTTATTGCTTCGGCATTTTAATAACAGGTGTTTTTCTGGGCATCACAATTTCATTGAAAATGTCCGGGCAACAGTCGCTCCACCAGAGTTTACAGAGTGAAGAGGGGTTGAAAAAACTTTCTCCTTCATTTGCTGATGCTGTGCGCATCGCCTCTCCCTCGGTGGTCAACATAGAAGCCAAAATGGAGTTTTATAAAGCGGAACAAAAACCCAGCCACCAGAAGCCGGAAACACAAAAGACCGACTCCGGTCCGCAACACCTGGGCTGCGGTATCATATTTAGTGGCGATGGCTATATTCTGACCGCCAATCATGTTGTGCCTTCATACAGCAAAATCCGTGTCACTACTCAGGACAACAAAGATTTCGACGCTCAATTGATAGGCAGTGATTCATATACAGATCTGGCCGTGATAAAAATCAATGCCACCAATCTGCCCGCGGCTAAAATCGCGAACATCAAAAACCTCAAGAGGGGCGACGCATGCATAGCCATTGGCAGCCCTTTTGGATACGATCAATCGGTATCCTCCGGAGTGGTAAGCGCCCTGGACAGAGTTTTGCATCTGGATCACCACGTCAATTACATCCAAACTGATGCCGGTGTGGGACCGGGAAATTCAGGCGGTCCGCTGATTAATCCGCAGGGAGAAGTGATTGGAGTTCTTTCAAAAGCGGTCATATCCAATCAACGCATCCAGCTTGCAGTACCCATAGATCTGGCCATGTCGGTGGCCGAGAGTTTGAAGCAAAATAAAAAAGTGAGCAGACCTTTTATAGGAATTTATTTCCAGGATGTGTTCAAAGATGCAAAAACGGCTCACACTCTTAATATCAATCCGATTGCTGTTTCTGTAGGCAAACTGGTTCCCGGTAGTCCGGCCAAGAATTATGGTATCATGGCCGGTGACATAATAAAAAAAGCGGACGATACTGCGGTCACCAGCGCACAAGAAATTCGAGCCATTTTAAAAACAAAAAAAGTGGGAGATAAGTTGACTCTGGAGCTATCGCGCAAGAATCAAACTCTGAAAAAAATAATCCTGCTGGAAGAATATCCTGCTAATCTTTAAACATGAGCTTGAATGAAAAAGATTGTATTGCCTGTCATTCCAAAATGCCGACCTTCTCAGCTGAAGAATCGGCGCCTTATTTAGCCCAACTGCCGGGTTGGAAGCTCAATGAAACTGTTCATTTGACAAGGGAATACGAATTTCCCGATTTCATGCAAGCCATGGAAAGAGCCAACAAAATAGCCCAGATTGCCGAATCCCAGGGTCATCATCCGGATCTTTTCATCGGCTGGGGAAAATTAAAAGTCGAGCTCTGGACACATTTTTCAGGCGGTCTGACCGAAAACGATTTTATTCTGGCCGCAAAAATAGAAGAGCTTAATAAATAAAGAATTTGTAGGATAAAAACACTGCCGAAGCTGTCAATCCCAGTGCAATAATCACGCGCCAGACTTCCCAGCCTACTTTTAATGAAATCTGTGCTGACTTTCCTTCGCGCAGACTGCTCATTTTGCCTGCAGGTTCCGATTGCTCTCCACCCCACCTTTTGCTGGCACTTCTTGATTCGGCCGCTCTTGGCCCGGACATGGCAATCGGTCCACGCGCAGGTGCATCTTCCGACTGAGGCATCGCAATCGGTGCCGGTTGAGGAGAAGATTTTTTAGGTGTGGGGATGGAGTCAAGATTGCCCCACTTGCTTCCTCCGGCAGCTCCAGGGGCTTCCATGCCTCCGGCATCTGCATTTGATAGATCAGGAGTTGTAATGGCGTCCAGGTCTCCCCATTTTCCGCCACCACCTGCGCCACCACCACCCAACTGGATGGAACCGCCGGCTGCTTTAGGCTGCGGAGATGGAGATGGAGCGGGTGCAGCCGAGCTAGACGGAGTTCCGATAGAATCAAGATCTCCCCATTTACTGCCGCTTGTACCCCTTGGTTCTGAAGGCGCAGGCATAGATTTTTGAGCGGGACTGCCGATGGCATCAAGATCTCCCCACTTGCCCTTGGCTCCCGGAGGTGTTGGTTGAGTGACAAGAGGATCTATCTGGGAAGCTTTTTGAGCCTGGGGTGTGCCAATAGCATCCAGGTCTCCCCACTTGCCTTTTCCGGTTCCGGTGTCATCCAGTTGTGCGTATGCATTAGCGTTGGAATTGGAGTGGCTGTCAAAGGAGGCGGGAGCACCAATAGCATCCAGATCTCCCCATTTGCTCTTGCCTGTTTCCACTTCGTCGAGTTGTGCGTAAGGATTGTTGCCGGCACCTGAAGCGGGAGCACCAATAGAATCCAGATCACCCCATTTACTATTGCCGGTGCCTATTTCATCCAGTTGAGCATATGGATTCAAACCTGCTTCGGCTTCAGCCTCATCCACACTTGAAATATCATCAGACGATTTCGGAAGGGGACGTGTGGGAGGAGGAGTGGGCGCCAGAACGGCGGGATCTATTTGTGGTTGTTTTGGAGAGCTGCCTACAGAGCCTCCAATAGAACTTTTTGCAGCACCGCCTGCAGCACCTATCGAATCAAGGTCTCCCCATTTATTCTGTCCGGATTTAGGCAAACTGTCGCTGGATTTCATTCCCAGAGAAGAGCCGCCCAGACCTCTGGGCTGAGGGGCAGCCGGTGCAGGTGAACTGGCTGCCTGAGAACTTGATCCGGAAGTGGCTGCGGGAGTCGGAATGGAATCCAGATCTCCCCACTTATTGCCACCACCTGAAGTATCGGCAGCTGAAGAAGCAGGTGCAGGAGTGCTGGGCAGGGCAAATGAATCGTCGGTTGTATTGGTGAAATCTTGAGGAGCTTTAGCCGCCGGTGCCCCTATATTATCGAGATCTCCCCACTTGGATGTGGGAGCAGCAGGCACCGGAGGGGGTGGAGGTGGAGGCGGGGATGGCGCCGGAGAAGGAGGCGGCGGCGGAGCAGCAGGAACCGGAGCTGGAGAGCGGGTTGCTTCGGTCAATCTATCTGCAGCAGCTGCACCTTCTTGCAATTGTTTGAAATCAAAATCAGCCCACTTTCCAGTTTGCATCAAATTTTCAGAAGTCTTTAGCTGACTGCGTTTTTCCACAGCGGCTGATGTGCCGGGGTTGGCAGCTCTGTCTTCAGCCTGGTGCAAAGCACTGATTCGTCTTATAACAGATTTAAGTTGGACTTCAGCTCTTTCATAATCAAGAAAATCAAGTACACCAATCTTCATGCATATTTTGACTAATTCAGGATCCAGGCTGCTCTTACTTACAATAAAATAGCAACTCGGATTTGACGCGACCAGTCTCTGCAAGGCTGTTATGCTCAGCTCGGTATTAGTGTCGAGTTCGTACCAGACCAGAAGACTAGTTTTGCCCTTTATATTTTCAGGGGCAAGCTGTTTGTTTATAAGACCTTCAAAATTCAGCTCAGAGTGGCTTCTTATCAGCTTTTCAATTCTGGAATTGATCTCGCTGGATGCGTCTGAAACAAGAAGTGTGGAGATTTTTGACACTGTCTTTCTTTAGTCTGTCTCTATCCTATACAGCAGTCATTGCTGCTTCAATCTGATAACCGTTCAACTGTCCACTGGTTTCTAAAATTTGACGTCTTAGGTCGTCAGGGCTGATGAAGCCTAATTCAAGATCCCTGAAAATAGCCAACAATTGAAGTGTAGTGATAAGGCAAAGATTTTTCTTGCGAGCAAAAGCATTTACCGCCTCACTGAATTCAGGTTCAGTGCGGGTTGAAGGAGGAGTGGAATTCCATGTGCAAGCTATAAGCACTCCTTTCGGTTCCACTTCATGATCATCCCAGAATGAAATAGCCGACTCGGCGAGAGAAGCAACTTCTCCTCTGGGACATTGATCCGGAACGGCCACTATTCTGACTAAAGATTCAGGATGATCTCCAGCCGACAAGAGAAGTTCTTGTTGATTGTTTTCCAGACCGCTTACACTCCAACCAAGTCTGTGCAGAATTTTGGTGCATGCATCTCTCACTTCGTGGTGACCGCCTGAAATCAAGCATTGTTTCAGATAATCCACGTACTGAATTTTTTCTCTAATAGTGTCAAGCTTAAGTTGCAAATCGTTCAACTGAACATGAAGATCCGATTCGTGCTTGCGCAAAGTATCAAGGAAATTGAAAGAGTATTCCTTGGACCATCCCGGTGCTTCTCCGTTGACATGGCTATGTTGAGATTTCAAATTGGCAGGTTCAAGTTGCGGGGCTGTGTTCATCGCATGTCCTCCAGCGCCAGCAGTGGTTATAGCTGGTGCGTCAGCAAAACTGTCTTCTATACTTCTTGAAACAGGCATTTGAGCCTGTACAGGTGCAGGAGCTGGCACCGGATTGGGAATGGCAACCGGAGCTGGTGCAGGCGGTGGTGCAGCCGCTTGCACTGGAATCTGGGGAACAGGTAAATCTGTTTCTG
>CAZEQP010000162.1:0-6758 GCA_964514345.1 uncultured Candidatus Obscuribacterales bacterium | reverse complement strand
TCTTTTTCTTTGAGTGACTTTAAAGCACTTTCTTGTGCCGCATTTAAATCATTTAGTTCGAGATTGGCACTTGAACAGAATGAATAGTATTGACCGAGTTCATTGAAACCATTCATTCGTCTCAGGTTCTCAGCAGTTTGTAACGCAAGTTGAGGCTGTACAGCGGTAAGGGCCCTGGCGGCAAGACTGGCTGAAGTTTGCTTGATTGCCAGAGTTCCAGTTTGAGTCAGTTTATCCAAGCTCGATTGAAGCTTAGTGTAAATCTCTTCCTGTAAATCCAACTTTTTCCATTTCTCTAAAAAGTTCCTAGCTTCCAAAATGTCGCCTTGCAAATTTATTTCTGCAATTTTTGTTAGATCTTCTACCGATCCAGTCAAGTCACCGTCTGAAGCCTTTTTCACACTTGTTTCTAAGGATTTTTTGCAGAGTTTAAATTTGTCTGTTAGACGTTTTAAAGACTCATGGGTTTTGTAACCTGTAATCGCATATTCTCGTCGCGAGGGTGTGGCAAAGTTATAAGCTATGCGCACATCATTCAACTGATCAATTTGAACTTGAGAATTTGCTGGCACATTAGAATAATCAGAAAGCATTTTTGGATATACTGCAAAACATTGCTCAAACGAATCCATCGCTTTTTTCATATCATTTTTCTTGAGAAATGAATGTCCGAGATACAGGAGGCAACTCGCCTTATAGGATTTAGAGTATTCACTGTCAAATCCAATTTGAAGAGCTCTTGAAAGATCTGTTATAGCTTCGTCGAATCTTTCAAGCCTATACAAACAGCTGCCACGCGATACCAAAGCAATCGAGTCATTCGGATTTTTAACAACGGCTGAATCAAAAAACTGGTAAGCCTCTTCCATATACCCTAACTGAAGAAGCTTATACCCGTTATCAAGATAAGCGTATTTCCATGCTTTTGCTGTGACCTGAACTGGCAGACAAGAAATACATATTCCTACGATAAGGAATGCGGATTTAAGATGCCTAACTCTTACCATGTGGTTTAAATTCTAAAGTCCGAAAATCTTCCGTCCGGCAAACAACGGCTTCTTCTTGGGCTTTCTGCCTTCGGCTACTTCTTTGGCTTTTTCTTCGGCTTCTTTCATTTCCTGATAAGCGCGCTGGATTCGCTTCAAAGCACGTAGATTTGTTTTGGCTTCCACTTGCTCGAGATAATCAGCATCATGGCGCAAAATCAAAGTCCACTCTTTCATACAATCGGAAAATAGTTCTTGATCAAAATTGCGCACATCTTTTTTAGTGAGCGATTTCAATTTTTCTGTTTTTGCCTTTGCCAGCATCACATGACCGAGCGGATACCCTTCGTCCAGTTGAACTGCTTTATTCAAAGCTTTTATGGCTTCGTCATAATTACCGTCGGTCAAATGTTGTTCACCGAAAAATCTCAAATGCGAAGCTTCAGTCATACGACCGGCCATGCCGGTTCCGAAATATGCTTTATCCGGTTTTTCTTGCGAATAAACTTTGTCGGTGGAAGTGATACCAGGTGAGATGGCGTCTGCAATAGCCGACTGGCTATTGCAAATTAACAATGCTCCAAACAAATATGCGAAACTATTCTTCTTCATCGGAGCCGACTTCTGAATCAGTGGAACCAGCTTGAATGGCAGCAATTTCGTTTTCCAGTTCTTGAATCTTTTCGTTCAATTGTTGTATTTGCATCACATTGTCGCGGCAGTTCACACGCAGCGCTTCAGGATCCAGTCCTCCAGATTCACTTACCATTGAAAATACTTGCTGACCGATGGCTTTTAAGTGTTTGTCCTTTTCACTGTTCAAGCTCACCATATTCATTTTGATTTTGGCAACTTTGGCAGCACGTCCTGTTTGATCGGCTGCTTGTTTGGTGTAGGACTTTACCTTATCGAAGAAACCGCTCATTTAAACCTCGTGTTCGTGGATATCAGGCTAGAAATGACCCCTCGGCTAAACCGAAACAGTCATGTATCAGTTTAACAGCTCTCACTGCATAAGTTTTGGGCAAAAGCATGCTCATGCGTAAATCGCCTGTTGCCACCATGTTTACCGGTATGCCGCCGTTTTGAAGAGTTTCAAAAACATTTGCCACCATTTCAGGACGGCTGGAAAATCTTCTTCCGACAACCGAAATTTTTGCCATTTCAGTTTCGAGCGAAACTCTTGGATTGCCCAGGGCTTCTGAGAAATTGTCGATCAGTCCTTTGACTCGAGCCAGATATTTTTTGTCCACACTGAAGGCGATTTCTTTGAAAGCTTCAAATGAAGTGGCGTCTTCATGGGCAAGAAGCATAACCATATCGGTCTGTATATTCAGCTCTTGTAGGCGGGTGAACAGGCTGCCCAAGCCGTCTGCCGGTTTCACATCAGGGTTTGAACGTTTGCCTGATTTGAGCATGACCGACACTTGATTGGTGTCGCATGAAATACCTGCTACTGCATATTCTGGGACACTCACTCTGTTCCCTACTAGAGTGCCGGGGTCCATTGGTTTGAAAGTTGAACGTACTCTAAGCGGTACGTCTTGATCCATCGCCAGTTCTACTGAACGAGTAGCAAGGACCTGGGCTCCTGTGGCTGACAATTCCATCATTTCCTCATATGAAATAGAGTCAAGACGCCTGGCTTCAGGCAATATTCTGGGATCGGCTGTATAAACGCCATCCACATCTGTATAAATGTCGCAGCAATCGGCGTTGAGTGCAGCGGCAAGAGCTACTGCAGTGGTATCTGAGCCGCCGCGGCCCAGTGTGGTCAATTCGTTTCTGTCTGTGATGCCCTGAAATCCTGCCACAACAGCAATTTCACCCCGGGCTAAACTGGCTTGGATGGCATCGGGCGCTACTTCTTCTATACGGGCATAACCGTGTTGATTGCCTGTAAAAATTCCGGCCTGGGCTCCGGTGAAAGAGCGAGCTTCATAACCAAGAGACTGGATGGCCATTGACATAAGAGCGATTGAAACTTGCTCGCCGGTTGTCAGGAGCATATCCATTTCACGGGCATTGGGAGTTCTGGAAATCTCCTCCGCCATACAGATCAGACGGTCGGTTGTGTCTCCCATGGCAGAGACTACAGTAGTAACTTCATGACCCTCAGATGCTGCTTTCACAGCTATCTCGGCCGCTTTTCTTATCTTGTCGATATCGGCTACCGAGGTGCCGCCGAATTTTTTAACCAGTCTACTCATAGACTCCTGTGATGCCTTTTAGATTCATTGTATTTACTGGCGTATTTCTTATGCATATGCGCTGGAAACCAGCTCCCTGCTTATAAATAATAGCCTTCCAGAGTAAGGTGGAAGTTAAGTACATGCGAAAACTATTCTAATTAAATGGAAAATTTGGCGCAGGCCTGCAAATTTACCTACTCGTTCATAGGAATTTTTACGCCGGTTTTCTTTGCAAAGTTAATAGCTTCTTCATAACCGGCATCTACATGACGTATAACACCCATGCCGGGGTCTGTGGTCAGCACTCGTTTCAGGCGCTCGGCCGCTTCAGGGGTACCGTCCGCCACAATGACCTGTCCGGCATGAAGCGAATAGCCTATGCCCACGCCGCCTCCATGATGGACCGAAACCCAGGAAGCTCCGCCCACGGCACTTATCATGGCGTTGAGAAATACCCAGTCGGCAATGCCGTCTGAGCCGTCTTTCATTGATTCGGTTTCTCTATTCGGCGAGGCAACAGAGCCTGAGTCCAGGTGGTCGCGTCCAATTACTATGGGAGCTTTGACTTTCTTGCTGGCAACAAGATCATTCATTAATAGACCCATTTTGGCTCTGTCGCCATAACCGAACCAGCAAATTCGGGCAGGCAGTCCCTGGAATTGAACTTGTTTTGAAGCCATCTCAATCCAGCGGCACAAAGATTTGTCGTGAGAAAAGACTTTCAAAATTTCAGCATCAATGACTGCGATGTCTTCCGGGTCGCCTGAAAGAGCAGCCCAGCGGAAAGGTCCTTTGCCTTCGCAAAAGAGAGGGCGGATATAAGCCGGCACAAAACCGGGGAAAGCAAAAGCGTCGCTCAACCCGGCATCGGCTGCAACCTGTCTGATGTTATTGCCGTAGTCGAATGTAACGGCTCCGTTTTTCTGGAAAGCAAGCATGGTTTCAACGTGCTTCACTATCGATTTGATTGAAAGCTCCAGATATTTTTTTGGGTCTTTCTTGCGTAATTGTTCTGAATCTTCAAGCGACAGCGGTTCGCCTTTTTCATTGAGCGGTATGTATCCGTTCAATGGATCGTGGGCAGAAGTCTGGTCAGTCAAAACATCAGGCTTGAATCCCATTTTGAGCATTTCAGGCAAAACGGAAGCGGCGTTACCCAGAAGACCAATCGACAAGGGCTTACCTGCTTGTTTTGCTTCGTTGGCAAGTTTCACCGCTTCTTCCACAGTTTGCACTTTTACATCAAGATATTTTTTCTCCAGACGGCGTTCTATTCTGTCAGGATCGACTTCCACACAAATTGCTACGCCACCATTCATGGTGACGGCAAGCGGCTGGGCACCGCCCATGCCACCAAGTCCGGCGGTCAAAGTGATAGTTCCTTTTAAACCATCAGAAAAGTGTTTGCGGGCAAGAGCAGCGAATGTTTCATAAGTGCCCTGTAAAATTCCCTGGGTGCCGATATAAATCCAGGAACCGGCCGTCATTTGGCCGAACATGATAAGACCTTTGCGTTCAAGATCACGGAAATGATCCCAATCGGCCCATTTGCCCACAAGATTCGAATTGGCTATTAAGACTCTTGGAGCGTCTTTATGACTTTTGAACACTCCCACCGGTTTGCCTGACTGGACAAGCATTGTCTCGTCTGATTCAAGCTCCATCAAAGTTTTGACCAGAGCTTTCAAACAATCCCAGTTACGAGCTGCTTTTCCAGAACCACCGTAAACTACTAAATCCAGAGGGCGTTCTCCAACCTCAGGGTCAAGATTATTAAGCAACATACGCAGAGCCGCTTCTTGAATCCAGCCTTTGGTGTGCAACTGATTCCCTCTGGGAGCGCGAACAGTCATCGGTTCTTTGCTATTCAAAATGTCTTGAAGCATTTTTGTCGAATCGGCGGTTTTAACCGGCGTAGTCATGTGGCTGGTCCTCTTTGAAGGCTTGCAAGACCAGCGATTATAACAGGCAAACAAATGAAAAAACTTATTGCGCATTGCCTGACTGAAACGCCTTCAGTGCTAAAGAACGACGAATTTTATTTTGCGCTGTGGTTTATCCCACGATACTCTTGGAAGCCTTGAGACTCTGACATTAAAAGAGCGTCCGCCTCTGATGATAAAAGGTCACTGTCTGACCTTGGAAAACAAATTCGAGTAAAACACTCAAATATAATTAAGACTAGCGTGGAGGATCTAACGGTTTTGGCCAAGGCTTATCCCCGAATGGGGGAGGAATGTCGGGACGGTTAATTCCAAGTCCAAAAGGAATGTAGGCAACCTGCGTACTGGATTGTGCTCTCATTTCTTGTACGAAATCGAAATTACCAAAACCGGCAGCAGCTACAGAACCCACTATTTGGGAATCGCCATTGCGAGGTGCATCTGTTAGTGACATGGTAACACTCCTGGTTTAACAACTTATCGGCGGGAATGGGTGCCTGATACTTGTATGCTAACCGTTGCCAAGCGATGCGGATATGGGGAAACTACCTAGGGAGGAGATATTCTCAGATATGCATTACTAGTGTCTCCCGGAAATCTTTCTAAAGATCTGAGACTTTAGGCTTTTAGTGAGTTCTAATTACTTGTATAGAATAAAAGTAGGTCTTCAGCCTATAACAAGGGGAAAATCATGGTCAAAGAAATGACAAAGTCCAAAGCCAAGTCTCAGGAAGAAGAAAAAACACATGAGACTTTGTCGGGCATTCCGTTGAAGTCGGTCTATACACAAGACGACATCAAAGGCTTCGACTACGAAAAACAGCTCGGAGAGCCTGGTCAATTCCCCTATACCCGCGGAATCCACAATAACATGTATCAGGGCAAACTCTGGACAATGCGTCAATTTGCCGGATTCGGCGGACCGGAAGAAACAAACGAGCGATTTAAATATTTGCTTGCCCAGGGTCAGACCGGTCTTTCCACAGCTTTTGACCTTCCCACTCTGATGGGATATGACTCCGACCATCCCAAGTCAAACGGCGAAGTCGGCGTCTGCGGCGTTGCTATCGACTCGCTTGAAGATATTGAGATTTTGTATAAAGACCTGCCCCTGGATAAAGTTTCCACTTCGATGACCATTAATGGTCCAGCTGTAATCATCTTTTGTATGTTTTTAGCCAATGCAAAAAAACGCGGCTTCGACTGGAAGAAACTTGACGGCACCTTGCAAAACGACATTTTCAAAGAATATATCGCTCAAAAAACATATCTCATTCCGCCCCGTCCGGCGCTCAAACTGATTCAAGACATGATGGTTTTCTGCACTAAAGAAGTGCCGCGCTGGAACACAATTTCTGTGAGCGGTTATCACATCCGCGAAGCTGGAGCCACAGCCGTACAGGAACTGGCATTTACTTTAGCCGACGGATTTGCCTATGTCGATGCCGGTATTGAAGCCGGTCTTGAAATAGACGATTTTGTACCCCGTCTTTCATTCTTCTTCAACGCTCATATCGATTTCTTCGAGGAAATTGCCAAATATCGCGCCGCCAGAAGAATCTGGGCACGCCGCATGCGTGACAAATATGGCGCCAAAGACGAGCGTTCGCTCAAATTGCGTTTTCATACTCAAACCG
>CAZEQP010000161.1:0-6788 GCA_964514345.1 uncultured Candidatus Obscuribacterales bacterium | reverse complement strand
TCGGAACAGGCGGTGAATATCGCCAAATACGAAGGTCGCGACAAGTGTGTGATGGTAAGTCTGCCCGATACTATTCAAGCCGGAGACATTTCCTGGGCTGATTTAGCCAAGCAGGCTAAGCTAGCTGTTGTGGCCGAGCGTCAGTCCATGCTTTCCAGCCGGCTTGACGTGAATGCCGAATACGCCTCCTGGCTGCATGCTCCGCCGCAACTGGTGAGCAAGAAGAAGAAATAATTTAGAAATTATAAACAGCCAAGATAATTAAGAAAAAGCGCAAAAACGCAGGGTGAGCCTGTTTCGTTTAATACACTTTCATTATAGATAGTTCTGTTTGTGTGAGCTCGCATATATCGCATATGCATCTGAGCAAAACTCAATCTGGAACTGGTTGTGAGTCTCTTGTCCACTAAGGAGGAACCAAGCATTGGCTACAGCATCTGCTACTAAATTAACCCTCAAACCCCTCGCCGATAGAGTTGTCGTCAAGAAGCTCGAAGCTGAAGAAAAAACATCCGGTGGTATCGTGTTGCCAGATTCAGCCAAAGAAAAGCCTCAACAAGGCGAGGTTCTGGCTGCCGGTCCTGGCCGTTTCGACGAGAAAGGTAGCCGTCAACCGATGGAAGTGAAAGTAGGCGACAAAATTTTGTTCGCTAAATATTCCGGCACCGAAGTCAAAATCGAAGGAGTCGAGTATTTGATTCTGGCCGAGCGCGACATTCTTGCAGTAATTGGTTAATTCCAAAATTAGGTTATTAAGGAGATAAAACTCAATCATGGCTAAACAGATTGTATACAGTGAACAAGCCCGTCGCTCCCTGGAGCGCGGTGTCGACCAAGTCGCCAACACAGTAAAAATCACTCTGGGACCGGCAGGACGCAACGTCGTTCTGGAAAAGAAATTCGGCGCCCCCCAGATCATCAATGACGGCGTCACCATCGCCAAAGAAATCGAACTGGAAGACAAACTCGAAAACGCCGGCGCTCAGCTGGTTCGCGAAGTCTGCACCAAGACCAATGACGGAGCCGGAGACGGCACCACCACTGCTGCCGTTCTGGCTCAAGCGATGGTTAAAGAAGGTCTGAAAAACGTCGCCGCCGGCGCCAACCCGATGATTCTTCGTCGTGGTATCAACAAAGCCGCCGAATTCGCCGTTGCCGAAATCAAAAAATTGGCAAAACCGGTTGAAGGCAAAAAAGAAATCACTCAAGTTGCCACTATCTCAGCCGGCAACGATGAAGAAATTGGAAACATCATCGCCGACGCCATGGATAAAGTGGGTAAAGACGGCGTAATCACAGTTGAAGAATCCAAATCAATCACAACCGAATTGGAAGTGGTCGAAGGAATGCAGTTCGACAAAGGTTATGTCTCCGCCTACTTCATCACTGATTCTGAAAAAATGGAAGCCGTTCTCGATGAGCCTTTCATTCTTTGTGTAGACAAGAAAGTAAATCTTCTTGCCGACATGGTTCCGGTGCTTGAGAAAGTTGCCCGTTCCGGCAAGCCTTTCCTTCTTATCGCTGAAGATGTAGAAGGCGAAGCTCTGGCTACCCTCGTGGTCAACCACTTGCGCAAAGTGCTTCCTTGCTGCTCAGTCAAAGCTCCCGGCTTTGGCGATCGTCGCAAAGAAATGCTCAAAGACATCGCCATCCTCACAGGTGGTCAGGTCGTGTCCGAAGAAACCGGCACCAAGCTGGAAAACGTTTCAGTTGAAATGCTCGGTCGCGCTCGTCAAGTAATCGTCAGCAAAGATAAAACAACAATCGTTGCCGGCAAAGATTCCAAAGAAGAAGTGCAAAAGAGAATTGCAGTGATCAAACGTCAAATTGAAGAATCAGATTCTGAATTCGACAAAGAAAAACTGCAAGAGCGTCTTGCCAAATTGGCAGGCGGCGTAGCCGTAATCAAAGTCGGCGCCGCCACCGAAACAGAATTGAAAGATCGTAAATTCCGTTTCGAAGATGCTTTGAATGCTACAAGAGCTGCAGTCGACGAAGGTTATGTCCCCGGTGGTGGTACCACTCTTCTCAATATCTCACAGAAGATGGAAGCCAAAGCCAAAGACTATTCCGGCGACGAGCGCACCGGTTATGAACTGGTGATGAAAGCTTTCGAATACCCAGTGCGTCAGATTGCCGATAATGCCGGCTTGTCTGGTGAAGTGGTTGTCGAAAAAATCAAAGAGAAAAAACAAGACGGTTGGGGATTCAACGCCATGAAGTTCGAATATTGCGACATGGCTAAAACAGGAATCATCGATCCGGCTAAAGTAGAGCGCTTCGCTATCCAGAACGCTTCTTCAATCGCCGCGATGTTCTTGACCACCGAAGCTCTTGTGGTCGACATGCCCGAAGAAAAGAAAGCTCCTGCCATGCACCCGGGTGCCGGCATGGGTGACTTCTAAAACGGATAAATCTAAATATCCGAGCAGTCGTAAGACGAAAAAAACAAAAGGCCCCGTCGCCCCCGACGGGGTCTTCTTTTGGGGGCTTTTAGAAACAAAGCCGTTATCGGTTATTGTTTCAAAGTGGAAGAAGGTGGTCGCTTTCGCCGAAACTCCACCCCAGTTTGCTCCGAGAACATTACCGTTATCGGTTATGTTTTAAAAAAGGCTATTGAAAATTTACTGGTAAATACTGAAATTGGAGCGGCCCCAATATCTGTCGAGTTCGCGTTGTTGATTTCTAAAAACTGCTCCGGGAGGCCAGCGCGTTATAGTCATTTTTACTTCACCTACTCCCACATCATGTTCCGGATTGTCACTTCTCAAACCAAGTTCTGTTGCTACTCTTCGACTCACATCAAGTTCTCGGGGTTTTGAAGACACATTTCTGGCTTTCTCATTTCCGAAATGTCTCGGTCCGTCGTCTGTAATCGTTACTCCAGATACGACTTTTACCTCACCTGTGACCGGATGTTTAAAAGTGAGAGTAACTACAGTTCCAATAGGCAATGTACGATGGGCTGCTGTCAGCCCTTCAGGATCAAAGTCGCCGCCGGTGGAAGTTTTTTGAGGGTCTTCATAAAATGACGACACCACATTTTTGTATTTGTTTTCCAGATGTTGTCCGCCTTGCGGTAACTCAGAGGCGAGTCGGGGTCTTTTGTCCTGCCTGAAGCTTTCAAAAGGCTGCTCTGGAGGAACTGCTGCCCCAGTCCCGTTTTCAGGGCGAATGGTACTGTCACCTCTTTGTCCCCTGATGGCGCCGTCCTGGGTGCTGGGACCAAAAATCAGGTTGTACAAATAGTTTTTGGCGTCATCCAAAATTCCGGCTGTCTGAATACTTCTTTCAGGCAGGCGCGAAAAATTTTGCATATCCGGCATTATCGATTCATAAAGAATTGAGCCGGTACTGGAACTATCGTATGGAGCGACAACTGACGAAGCAGAGTCATTAAAATTGGCGGAATGATCTATCGCCATAAAAACACTATTTATAGAGGGGATCTCCAGTCTAAGCCCCGGAACAAGCCAGTCAAGCGAGTTTAATCTGTTTTTTTCGTATTTCTCCCATTGACTTGCAAGATTAAAGAGAGGAAACTAATAATCCCTTTCAAGGTCTTTGCACCTTTCGTTGTCGTTCCTATATCCAGACCTCCCACCCCTGGCACAGGCGGATTTTTCCGAATGGAAAATCAAAGTCAAGATACTGCTGTGGTCGAACGCACGGCGGTTCAGGAAAATGAATTCGGGATTTTGAATCCTGTTGAAATTGATTTCGGGTATTCCGGGCACGATGCCCAGTCATTTCTGGAAAGAATGCGCGGAGTAGTTGATCAAAATGAAGTAGGCCCTTCAGCCAGAACCATTTTTAATGACCTGGCCGCTCCCCGGGGACAAATCGACCAGCAAAGAATTTTGAATACTTTGTACGATGTCCATGATCGGGGAAAAATGCCTGAGCTTCTACAATATTTTCAGACAAACTATGGAATCGACTTGCGCCAGGAGCTGAAAAATCAGATGCCTGGTCAGAGTGAAAAAATAGATGAAGCTATTGATAATGGCAGACCTAGAATAACAGCCGTCACTTCTCAGCAAATGCAGGAGGTTTTCGCCCGGTTTCCTGAATTGAAAGGTGTTATTTCCAGTCCTGAAGTGCTGGGTGCAATATTGCAAAATGAACAAGACCATGGTTATGCACTTCATAAAGATCTCGCTCCTGACCTGAGTATACAATTTCTTTCCTGGTTTAATAGGCAATTCGGCAGAGGCGACGGCACTGAGTTTGTCAGCCGAATGGATCCTCAAGAATTGAGAAGAAGGGCGGAGAATGCCAACTTTGTAAACTGGGCTCGTTTGAGTCTGTCTGCCTGGGCACAAGAAAACGTGCTCAGGATGTCTGTGGGACCGGCTCAGGTTCAGATTCGCAACATGCTGGCTTTGCGTGAGCAGGAACGGCAGGCAGGAAGAGACGTTCCTTCACTGAGCTCTACACAAACTACAGAAGGTTCCCTCCAGTTAATAGCGGCGTATTTAGTGAGAGCGCGAAACGACTTGAGTTGCAACAGAACTGGAGAAAAAGCGAGCGATATGAGCAACGACCTCACACCCACTCAGCGAGAAGGGTTGCAGGAAGCGCAAAGACTGTGGAACACCGGAGATCCTGTGTTGAGAGAACGAGCACTTTTGATGACTTACAATCCCGGACTGGAGTCGCCCCGCCTCACTCATGACCGCTGGAATGCTCAGCGGATTTTGGAGCACTATTTAAGACGCCGGCCTTCACAATCCTGAGCGTTGGTGCTGCCGGCGCCCTAAGTTGTTGCACCGTATATAGTGCTATTTGGATAATTATTTTACTCTGGTGCTGTATGTGGTGCTGACTTTTTGCGGACTGCCGTTGTGGTATTTATAACTGGTCACTTTCCACTTGGCTTTTGCCGGGCGGCGCGAAGAAATACGGCGTGAACTCGATTTTCTGGCGCGGTTGTATTTGCCTGACGAGATTTCAGTAATTTCTGCCGCTACATTTTGTCTTTCACGCACGGTTCTGGCTCTGGTTGCCGCCGGTGATGGTGCCGGAGCGTTGTTTGGTACTGCCGCATTTGGGTTGGGTACATCAGGCAAAGCTCCTCTGCTCAGAGAGTCGGACACGCTGTCTGCCTGAGTGGAAGCCTGAGTATTAGCCTTAGATTCTGCCTGTACTCCCGCCGGTCCGCCGGAAAGAGAGTCGGCCTGGGCGGCAGGAATGATAATAAAGCCTGCAGCCGCAAGTAGAATGCCTAATGTGGTGCTTGTATTAATGCTCAATTTCATAATTTGCCTCCAAAATATCTGAATGTCCTGCAAAGGCTATCCAGCCTTCAATTATCTGCGGCTTTTTCAGACAGTTCTGCGTCCGGAAAGCAATTCAAAAACGAAAAGAACACCGGCTACCAGCAATAACATATGGATCATGTCACCGCCAAAATGGGTAAGAAAGCCGACGAACCACAATAAAAGAATAATGCTCAGAATTGTATACATGTTGTGTCTCCTTGAATTTATGGGGCTTGCCGCCCCTGCTATCTGGATAGCACACACGTTTAATCTGGTGCCGTTTCTAACCCTTTGCCAGTGGGAAGAGTACATCAAGAAGCCCTTTTGGCAAGGAGTTAGCTGATGCCTTCGAAAACCTCCAGTGCGCTTGTTGACCCGCTCATTTCCCTAAATAAGGAATTTGTGGACAACCCTTATCCGACATATGCGCGGTTCAGGGAGGAAGCGCCGGTATTCTGGAGCAAAAAAGGCGATTACTGGCTGGTGAGCCGTTTTGCTGAAGCTAACGATATTTTGCGCGATCTAAGTTATGAAAAAGGTCCGCCCAAATGGAAAACAATGGATCCCCTTATAAAAATGCTTCCTCAACTTTTTCCCAATCTCAAACAAAGTTTTGAATTCAGAGGAAAAGGCATGCTGAATCAAAATCCTCCAGATCACACAAGACTTCGTGGTCTGGTAAATAAAGCTTTCACACCTGCAATGATCAGTCGTCTGCGTACGCATATTGAAGACATTGCCAATAGATTGGTGGATAAAATCGAAGCCAAAAAAACCGGCGAAATGGATCTTGTGGCTGAATACGCGTATGTATTGCCTATCACTGTAATCTCTGAAATGTTAGGCATTCCTGAAAATGATCGCGAACAATTCAAAGCCTGGTCTCAATCGCTGACCGAGGCGCTCGAGCCGTCATTCAATCTGTCCAAACTACAAAAGGCAGGCAAAGCCAATCGAGAGATAGTTGCATATTTAACACCACTTATCGAAGAAAGACGCAAGAATCCACAGGAAGATTTGATAAGTGCGCTGGTTCAGGCGGAGGAGCAAGGCGACAAACTCACTTATCAGGAACTTCTCGCCAATGTGATACTACTTCTGGTGGCGGGACACGAAACGACCGTCAACTTGATCGGCAACGGGACACTGGCTCTGTTGCGCAATCAAGACCAGCTGACTTTATTGCGTTCCAAACCTGAACTTATAAATACAGCGGTGGAAGAATTTTTGCGTTATGAAAGTCCGGTTCAGCTGGTGCGACGCCAGTGCGGTCAGGATCTTGAACTGGGCGGCGAACACATGAAGGAAGGGCAGTCCATGTTCCTATTAATAGGTTCGGCCAATCACGACCCGGAACAATTAAAAGATCCCGAAAGACTGGACATAACCCGCACACCAAATAAGCATCTGGCATTTGGAGCGGGAATTCACCATTGTCTGGGATTTTCTCTGGCTCAAACTGAAGGTCAGATTGCAATCAACACTCTAATTAATCGACTGCCCAACCTGGAGCTCAAAGCCAAG
>CAZEQP010000160.1:0-6806 GCA_964514345.1 uncultured Candidatus Obscuribacterales bacterium | reverse complement strand
GAGCCGCTAGTCAGCATAAGCAAAGAAACAGGTGTCAGTCGCTTTATATACGCATCCACTTCAAGTGTTTATGGAGTAAGCGACAAAAAGAATGTGGACGAAGAACACCCTCTTTTGCCCATCACCGATTACAACAAATACAAAGGCTTGTGCGAACCAATTTTAAAAGACTATCAAAGCGAAAAGTTCACGACTGTGACAATCCGCCCCGCCACAGTGTGCGGCTATTCTTCGCGCCAGCGTCTTGATTTGACCGTGAACATCTTGACTAATCACGCTTTGAACAAAGGAGAAATCACAGTTTTTGGTGGCGAACAAATGCGTCCCAACATTCATATAGAAGATATGGTCGACCTTTATCTTTTGCTTCTAACCTTACCCAGTGAAAAAATAGCCGGTAAAATATTCAACGCCGGCTATCAAAACCGCACAGTAAGCGACATCGCCCAAATCGTGAAAGAGACAGTTGCAAAAAAACGACCAGAGTTAAAAGACATTGAAATTGTTACCGAGCCATCAAGCGATGTTCGCTCGTATCATATTTGTTCTAAAAAGATACAAGAAGAACTCGACTTCACTCCCAAACGAAGTATCGAAAACGCGGTTGAAGACTTGCTTGACGCATTTGCCGAAAACAAGCTTCCCGACTCTTTTGATAATGCCAATTATTTCAATATCAAAGCAATGCAAACCATGCAACTGAGATAAATATGTCTTGCGGTGAAGAGATACTGATTAGTCTTTACTTTCAAATGCTGCGCATACGCATGGTGGAAGAAAGCATCGCCGCCCGCTACTACGAACAAGAAATGCGTTGCCCTGTGCATCTTTCAATCGGGCAAGAAGCTGTCGCCGTGGGGGTCTGCCAGTCTTTAAATGCACAAGACAATGTTTTCAGCAATCATCGCTGTCATGCTCATTATCTGGCTAAAGGCGGCAACTTAAATTCAATGCTGGCCGAACTTTACGGCAAAGCAACCGGAGCCTGCAAAGGCAAAGGCGGCTCGATGCACCTGGTGGATCTTGAGTGCGGATTTCTGGGAGCGGCGCCTATAGTGGGCAGCACTATTCCAATTGCTGTTGGTGCAGCTTTTGGAGACTCAATGCAAAAGAAAAAAAATATCACCGCCGTATTTTTCGGAGACGGAGCCACTGAAGAAGGTGTTTTTCATGAAAGTCTCAATTTTGCCTCACTGAAAAAACTGCCTGTTTTGTTTGTGCTTGAAAATAATCTGTATTCTGTTTACTCCCCCATGAAAGTGCGCCAGCCTGAAAATCGTAGTTTATGCGATCTGGCAAAAGCCCACGGCATCGAATCATTCCATACTGATGGTAATGATGTATTAGCAGTGAATGACACTACTAAAAAAGCAATTGAACTTATCAGGGCAGAAAGTCAGCCTGTACTTTTAGTGTTTGACACTTACAGATGGCGCGAACACTGCGGTCCTAATTTCGACAATGATATCGGATATCGAAGCCCAGAAGAGTCTGCCCAGTGGCAAGAACAATGCCCGGTAAAACGGCTTGAAGAAAGGCTTTTGACTCATGCTGTTATGTGCTTGGAAGATATTGAATTATTGAAAAAACAAATAAAAGAAGAAATAGACAACACATTTTCTTTCGCTCATGCAAGCCCTTTCCCGCATCAAACTGAATTGCAAAATGAGGTGTATGCCTTGTGAGACAGCTCAAGTTTAATCAAGCAATCAATGAAGCGCTGGCGCTGAGCCTTTCCACAGACGAAAGAGTTTATGTGATGGGGCTCGGTGTTCCTGATCCCAAAGGTGTATTTGGCACTACCAAAAATTTGCAAGAAAAATTCGGGGCGCAAAGAGTAATGGACATGCCATGCGCTGAAAACGGCATGACCGGCATTGCCATTGGTTCTGCACTTTCCGGAATGCGACCTGTCATGGTGCACCAGAGGCTTGATTTTGCTTTGCTTGCCCTTGAACAAATAGTAAATCAAGCAGCCAACTGGAATTATATGTACGGCGGAAATGGAAGCGAATCAGGCGTTCCCCTTGTAATAAGGCTGATAGTGGGACGGGGCTGGGGACAGGGTCCGCAGCATTCACAAAGTTTGCATTCCTGGTTTGCGCATATACCCGGTTTGAAAGTGGTCATGCCCGCCACTGCATATGACGCTAAAGGTTTATTGATGTCGAGCATAGAAGACAATAATCCGGTTATTTTTATAGAGCACCGCTGGCTGCACGAAACCACTGCCCTAGTGCCGGAAGAAAAATACACAGTCCCCATTGGAGAAGCCAGGGTGGCGCGCGAAGGCCAAGACATCACAATAGTGACGCTTTCATACATGGTGCTTGAAGCGCTCAAAGCGGCTGAATCTCTTCAAGAAGCCGGCATCTCCGCCGAAGTGATTGATTTAAGATCTTTGCGCCCGCTGGACGAAACGACAATATTTAAGTCGATCAAAAAAACGGGTCGCTTATTACTGGCAGACAACTCCTGGTCAAGCTGTTCTATAAGCTCAGAAATAATTGCCCGAGCGTGCGAGTCTTGTTTCAGCGATTTAAAATCAAGTCCCAAACGCTTATGTTTGCCTGATTGTCCCTCGCCGTCTTCGCCGGCACTGAGCCAGTTTTATTACAAACGACACGCTGACATTTTTGATATGGCAATAAAAATGCTTGGTACCAAGTTTGAATCGCAAGAAGAAAACTCGACCGCCGCTTTTGCACTGGACACTCCGAATCCGGCTTTTACAGGACCTTTCTAAATGAAAGTGGCAGTGATTGGCAGTAATTCTTTTTCAGGCAGCGACTTTATCGATTTATTGCTCGATGACCCTGAAAATGAAGTATGCGGTATTTCGAGATCACCTGAAAAATCTCATGTTTTCCTGCCTTACAAAAAACGACAAAAGCCGAGATTGACTTTTCATCAACTCGATCTAAATGAACACAGCCAAAAGATTATCGAATTGCTTGATCAATTCAAACCGGATTACATAGTAAACTTTGCCGCCCAGAGCGAGGTGGCGCCAAGCTGGAAAAATCCCGAACAATGGTTTCAAACCAATGCAGTGGCACTGGCTAATATCATCAAATCTTTGAACAAGCGGATCTATCTCAAAAAATACATCCACATTTCATCACCTGAAGTTTACGGCTCTTGCTCAGGCAACGTGCTTGAGACTGCCCCCTTGAACCCGTCAACACCTTATGCGGCATCAAAAGCGGCTGCCGATCTTTTGCTTTTCACTTATTTCAAAAATTTCGAATTTCCACTGGTCACTATTCGTTCCACAAATGTGTACGGCGCCCACCAGCAACTGTTCAAAATAATCCCCCGCTCAGTCATCTATTTGAAGTCAGACAAAAAAATCATGCTGCACGGTGGCGGAAAAGCAGTGAAGTCCTACATCCACATCAGAGACATATCAAGAGGTGAATTGTATGCCATGTTGCACGGCAAACCAGGCGAGATTTATCATCTTTCACCCGAACAAGGCGTAGCCGTTTGTGATGTGGTGGAGCTCATTTGCAAGCGGATGAACGCCGATTTCGATGCAACCACAACAACAGTGGAAGAAAGGCTGGGACAGGACGCCGCTTACCTGGTCGATTCGACTAAATCACGCCGGGAGCTTGGCTGGCAGCCTCAAATAAGCCTTGAACAGGGCATCAACGATGTCGTTTCCTGGGTGGAAACAAACTGGGATACCATCAAGCAATTGCCCCTTGACTATATCCATCGTCCTTAACTGCATATCCGGCACCTGGTGCCCTTTTATGTTATTGTCAGGTGCTTAGAAATCGGGCAGAACTTTTTTGACAAGCTTAGTAGCTGAAAAACCGCCGCAAGAAAAAATCGCTCTCAAATCTATTGGAGAGTCGCGTTTTGCCGTCACTCACGACTGGGATGCAAAAGAAACTTATTTTCAATACGGGACAAGAATGTGCCGTGAGTTATGGGCATTTCGTTTTGCCTTATCGAAACTAATTACAAACAATCTGCGCAGTCGTTATCGCGGCTCATTGCTTGGTTTTCTCTGGAGCCTTCTTAATCCCTTGATGTCGATGCTTGTAATCACTTGCATATTTGCCCTCATTTTCAATTGCGAAGTTAGACAATTCGCTCCCCATATTTTCAGCGCTCTTTTACCCTGGGCATTTATTTCCACATCGCTTGAAAAAGGCGCCGCTTCACTTGTTGCCTCAGAAAATATGCTCAAAACCATTTACACACCAAAAGTAATGTTCCCACTGGTTTATATAGGCACAGAGGCTTGCAATTTCCTTTTTTGTGTAGTGGCATTTTTTATCATCGGGCTCTTTCTAGGATTTCAGCCCTCACTGGCCATTGTTATGCTGCCTTTGGCGGTGGCGATCACAGGCATGTTCTGTCTGGGCTTGACCATGGTTTTAAGCGTGGCTACAGTTTATTTTCGTGACTTGTCCCATATTCTAAATATTCTTTTGTCACTGATGTTTTATATGTTGCCGATACTGTATCCGGTGACAAAAATTCCTGAAGCTTACCGCTGGATAATTTATTACAATCCGTTTTATTGCTTCATTTCTTTGTACCAAAGTATTCTGCGCGACGGCATCTTCCCTTCAGGCAGTCAGCTGATTGCGGCTTTCAGCCTGGCTATACTCTCATTGGCGGTCGGTCTCTTTGTTTTAAAAACTAAAGAGAACAATTTAGTTTTCAGGTTATAAAAAATGCTGCCATCAATAAAAATCGAAAACTTGACCCTAAATTTCAGACGCTACAAAAATCCCAACCCGGCGCTCAAAGAAGCTGTGGTTGAGATGATGTCGGGCAAAAACCGTTCGCGTGAAGTAGATGTATTTCCGGTGCTGAATAATATTTCTCTCGATATAAAAAACGGCGAACGCCTGGGTGTCATCGGGCTTAACGGTGCCGGCAAATCCACCCTTTTAAAAACAGTAGCCAGGATTTACAACCCGCATAAAGGAAAAATTTCGGTAACAGGGCGCATCACACCTCTACTTTCTGTCGGCACAGGCTTTGACGTAGAATTGAGCGGACGTGAAAATATACGTCTTAATGCGCTTCTTCTAGGTTATTTGCCCAACGAAATAAAAGAGCGCGAAGACTATGTGATTGACTTTTCCGGGCTGCGTGAGTTCATTGACACACCCATAAAATATTATTCTTCCGGCATGCAAGCCAAACTAGCTTTTTCTGTTGCCACTATGATCGACCCTGAAATATTTCTGGTCGATGAAATTTTCGCCACCGGTGATGCTAAATTCGTAAGCAAAGCAGCCGACAAAATGAAAGAATTGTTCGATACAGCCTCCATAGTTTTGTTCGTGTCGCACTCTCTGCCGCTTATGGCTGAGTTATGCAATCGGGCTATTGTGCTTGATGCTGGCAATATTTTGTTCGACGGTGATCCGCTTGATGCCGCTATGTTCTACCAGAACAATGTAATTGAAGGGGTGAGAACGGCATGACGACTTCTGTATTGACAGAAAAACAAGAAACACCGCCTCTTGTTGAAACCAAGGCAGATAGACAGATTCTATCGTTAACCGGACTGCGCTTTGTGGCTGCTTTCATCATTCTGCAATCTCACCTATTGCCCAAAGTCATGCCCTGGCCAAGCGTGCCGCCTGACTGGTTCACACAAATTGTAAGCACGGCATCCTTGGCCATGTCTCTCTTTTTTGTGATGAGCGGCTTTGTCATTCACTACAATTATTCCGGACAGATGGAACGCGACGAGGCACGCGGCATCTACAACTTTTATGTAGCACGCATAGCAAGAGTTTATCCCCTCTTTCTTGCCATATTTGCCTATCAGATACTCTTTTCATTTTCTTACGGACAACTACCTGAAAAGGCATTGCAAATGGCGCCTTTTCATTTGATGTTCATGCAAACTTGGTTTTATTCAACCATGGGCAAATGCGGTCTGGTATTCGAGCTGGGAACATTGCTTACAGCCACCTGGTCAATCAGCTGTGAAGTGTTCTTTTACTGCTGTTATCCTCTGGTCAGAAAAGCAGCGAATTTACTGTCCGGCATGAAAGCAAAAATAATTGCCTGGGTCCTGGTGAGTATTCTTGCTCTAAGTACAATTCTGACCGCTACTCATTTTGAGTCTGAAATAAATGCTTTCGGAGCCGCTCATTTCGGCACAGTAAGCGAGCCGGCAGTAAAGCCAATTTACACTTTTTACCGCTGGCTTGTGTATTTCTCGCCTTATGTTCGCATCCTTGAGTTTATTCTTGGTGTCATAACCGCATCTATTTTTATGCAGATGCGCAGCCAAGAAGCAAGCCTCAAAGAACAAAAAATAGGCACTGTTGTTTTGTGCTCAAGCATTGTTTTCGCCTTTGCCCTCAACGTATTTTACACCTGGGCTATGATGCAAAAGGGACCGGTGCACATTTTTGGCGGATTATTATTTTCCTGCGGGATGGCGCCTTTGCTTGCCGCCGTTTTGTTTTGCATTTCCAGATACAAAACTTTCCTCACTAAAACTCTTTGTTTCTGGCCTTTCCTTCTTTGTGGAGAGGCGACTTACTCACTTTATTTGTTGCATACTTTCATAACAATGAGCTTGCGCTGGGAATCGGCACCGGTTGTAAACGCCTGGATTGGAGTAGGTGATGTTATGCGCTTCTGTATGGGTGTGCTTATATCTGTGGGATTCTCGCTAGTCACCTGGCGCATAATTGAAGTACCTGCACGTGAATGGGTGAGAAATAAATTCACCGCGAAAGCCCGAACAAACCTCGAAGCATAAGTTTCTTTTTTAGATAAAAATGAAAAGTATGAAAATAAGCTTTGTACAG
>CAZEQP010000159.1:0-6809 GCA_964514345.1 uncultured Candidatus Obscuribacterales bacterium | reverse complement strand
CCATCCTGTTTCCCAGACCCAGGTCTTTCAAGACTTGTTCCGCCCGCATACGACGCTGTTCTTTTTCCACTCCGGCGTAGACAAGTGGCAGCATCACATTTTGCAGGGCAGTCATACTTGGCAACAGATTGAATTGCTGGAAAACAAAACCCACCATCCAGTTTCTAATTTCAGCCAGCTCGTCTTCACTTCTTGTGCTTATATCATTGCCGTCTAGAATATATTTTCCCTGACTGGGTCTGTCCAGTGCCCCGAGCAGATTCATCAGTGTCGATTTGCCCGAGCCTGATGTGCCCATGATGGCTACATATTCACCCTGTTTAATTTTCAATGAAAGCCCTTGCAAGGCATGAACAGGCTCTGAGCCCTGATTATAAGTGCGCCAGACATCAACAAGCTCGACCAGATATTTGGAATTGGAACTTAAACTTAAATCCTGAGCCATTATTCCGACCTCAATGCCACGATAGGATCAAGCTTTGCCGCTTTGCGAGCCGGATAAATGCCGAAGAAAAGTCCGATGGCAAGCGAAACAAAAAAGCTCATAAAAATAGAATCGGGTGTAACGATTGCCTTCCATTGAGCCATATTGCTTAAAGCGTTTGAACAAACTATCCCGAGCAAAATGCCCACAAAGCCACCACTCAATGACATCAAAGTGGCTTCAATCACAAATTGAGAAAGTATCTGCGAATATTTGGCGCCGATAGCTTTTCTGATGCCTATTTCTTTGGTGCGCTCAGTAACCGATACCAGCATAATATTCATGATGCCTATGCCGCCTACTACAAGCGAGATACCGGCAGTGGTGCCCAGTAGAAGTGAAAAGACGCCAGTTATTGACTGAGCCGCCTGCATGATGTCAGATTGCGTGCGCAGGGTAAAATCGTCTTCTTGTGGCGCTCTTATATTGTGTCTGAATCTGAGTAAATTGGTGATTTGAAATTGAGCCAGTTCGTCTTCTTTGGGTTTGGCTTCGACCAAAATACTTTTCACAGTTCTTCCTGTCACCTGACTCAATCCAAACAGCGCCGAATAACCGGTAGACAATGGAATGAAAATTTGATCGTCCATGTCTATGTTGTAATTTGCGCCTTTGTGTTCCATGATGCCGATCACATCGAAAAGTTCACCGCGTATTAGTATTTTTTTCTTGAGCGGATCAACAGGACCAAATAAATCAAAAGCGGCAGTATCTCCCAGCACCGCTACTCTTGCTTCTTCACGCAATTCGGTCTCAGTAAAAAAGCGGCCGCGGGCAGGATGAAAACTTCTTATTGTAGTATAACTGGGCTCTGTGGCATTTATCGTGGTGAGTGTGTTTTTCTCTCCATACTGCGCTTGCAACTGGCTTGAATAAGTGGGAGCCACATCCAACACTGCAGGACAATTTTTTTTGATGGCAGCAGCGTCTTCATATGTAAGGGATTGAGAGGTGCCCTGCCCCATAGAAACATTGGATGTGCCGGATGAGCCGGGGCGGACAAAAATCAAATTGGTGCCCAGCGACTGCACTTGTTTTTCCGCTTCCAGCTGAGCCCCTTTTCCTATGCCAAGCAGAGTGATGACTGAGGCTATACCAATTACGATACCAAGGACAGTGAGTGAACTTCTCAGACGATTACTCATTATCCCCTGCCAGGAAACCTCAAGTAGTTCCCAGAAGTTCAAATTATCTTCCTAAGCCGCGCATCCCGCGGCCCCCGAACATGCCGCCGCGCCGCATGGGATCTTGCGAGGCATAACCTTCTTTTGCCAGCTGATTGCGCGACAAGCCCAGCAGAATTTTTTCGCCTTCGGTCAATCCCTTTGAAATGACCGTGATTTCATCCACACTCTGACCGATTTCCACTTCTTTGAATTTAGGCTCACCTTCATTGCCGGGAAGATAAACACCCATTTTCCCATCTTTTGATACCACAGCGGCAGTGGGCACGGTGAGAGCGTTTTCCAGTTTGCCCAGCAAAAATCTGGCGGTGATGTTCATTCCGGCCAGCAGTTCTCCCTGGCTGTCCTTATCAAGATCCGAATGCACTTCAAAAGTGGTGACATTCTGCGTAACAATGGCGGCCGGTGCTATCTGCACCACATGACCGTGAAAAACTTTACCCGGATGCGCTGTGGCTGTGATTTCCACCGGCTGTCCAATTTCTATTTTAGGTATATTGGACTCGGATACTTGTGCCACCATTTCCAGTTTTCCGGCAAGCGCTACAATAGAACTTGAAGTGGCTGATGTGGTGGCAGCCGATGTGGTTGGTGTCACTATAGATCCGGCATCGGCATATTTCTGGGTGATGACGCCGTCAAACGGCGCTCTTATTTTGGTGTCGTTGAGCAAGCTTTCTTGATATGTCAAATTGCCTTTAGCCTGATCGGCAGAATATTTGGCGGCAGCAACCTCTTCCTTGCGAAATCCTGACGCCATCAATTTATATTGTTCGCCTATCGCTTCCAGTTCTGCTTCATTCTGGGCAGCCGTTGTTTTTGCCTGCTGAATCTCGCGCCTGGCAGCGGCAAGCTGTGAGCGGGTGACATCAGCTGCAGTCAGGGCATCCACTCTCGCCTGGTCCGCGACTGCGCCTTCCTTGGCAAGGGCGGCCTGCCTGGCGGCAAAAACTTCATCACGTTTCAATTGACTCTCAAGCGCGCTTATCTGCGCCTCCAGACGTCTTACGTTTTGATGTCCCGCCTGGACCATTTTTTCCATTCGTCTTTGTTGAAAAAGCGCCGCTGCAACTTCTTGAGGGCGGTTGCCGTTTTTCAATTTCAAATAATTGGCTTCAGCCGACTTGTACGCACCGCGCGCCGCCTCCACCTGACCAAATAAATTGCTGTCGTCCATCGTGGCTATGACCTGGTCTTTCTTGACCAGATCGCCCTGTTTGACCAGGAGCGACTTTAAAAGCCCTGTCTGTTTGGGACTGATTTTGACTTCCTGCTCCGGTTTTATCATGCCTGTGGCAATAACCGCCAGGTCGATATTCGAGCGCTTTACTTCGATTGTATTGCGCTTCCAGTCTTCTTTAGGCTTGAAAAATTGTTCGTATGAAAAAAATGCACCCACCACGACCGATATACTGACAAGGGTAAGAATAACGGCCAGCCTCAGTTTTTTAGACTTGGCTTTACTTGTTTTTTCTGTTTTGGTAAGTATTTCCTGGTTCACTTTAGTGAGATGATCTTTCAAGATTTGACATAACCTAGTATAAACTAGACATTCAACTAAAGGCCTTTGTTCCCAGGGATTCTTATGTACAAAGCAGGCGCAATTACCGGTTCCTTTATAAGCTCAAGAATTAGCTTATCCGCCGGCTTAACCACAAGCCTAATTATTGGCTCAAGCCTGGTCCCTGCCGCTTTTTGCCAGGAAAACCAGCAAGAATCAACACCTCTTTTGAGACCGGCTATAGACACAAATAAGCCTGTAGAATCGGTCAAAACGCCTCTCATAAAAGACAGTGACTCGACAGCCACCAATACTCCACTGGGAAAAGACAAAACTCCGGCACCTCCCAGTCTGGAACAGTTGCGCGCCCTGGTTAAATTTACCGCTCAGCCTCTACCTGTTTCGCGAAACGAAGTTGATCTTGTCGGCATCAAAATCCTGGTGCAAAACAACACAGATTCCACTTTGATGTTTGACGGCGACAAAGCAGTTTTGCATATCGCCGGTCAAAATATTCCGGCTGCTCTTTCAGTGGAAAAGAAAACAAGCATGGGAAAAGCATTCGTTAAAGAAACTAATGCCGCCGTCGTAGCCGGTGTCACAATCGGTGCCTATCCCACTATTCGTGATATCAGAAATCAAAAAGGTCCTATTCTTGAGCGATATGGTGCCGATGAAAAACGCAGAGAAAATGTGGCTGACAGATTCGGCAAACGTGTTTTATGGCCCGGAGACATATCTGAAGGTATAGTTTTCGTCAAAGCGACAAAAGAAAAACAAATCGCCGGAGCACAAGTGGAAATGCCTGTCGGCACTTTCCCAGACATGAAGCTTATCGGTCAGGTTCTAACTACCGCCGCCGAATCGACTACAAGAATAAGTCCTTAAAGGCGCGAGAAATCAAATATATGTCCTCCCATATAAAAAAATGGTGCAAAATATATGGGAGGACATATAAATGCCGTTTTCACTGGTCGAAATATGGGTTTTCCCCATATAAAAACCTAATTCATAGTCTGTCCGGGTCAGTTAGAGATTATCCAGTTCAGTTTATAGTCTGTCCGGGTCGCAGTCCAATCGGCTGTTTGTCTGCATTTTTAGTCAACGACTCCACAGTAATCGCTCCGGTGTCGTGCAACAACTGTGCCTGAGCCTGATTGGATGCGATGATGGCTTGGGCGTGATTGACCAGAGTGTTTATATAATCACGCTGGGCAGTAAGCAAATCAAGATAAGTGTTTATGCCGTTTTCCAATCGCATGCGGGCAAGACGCAATTCTTCGCGGGAAGACACAACACCGACTGATGCCACGTCGATATTTTCGTGGGTCGTTTTCATATTTATGTAGGACCCGCGCACTTGCTGGAACACTTCCTGCAAAACTTGATTGGCTTGCAAAAGTGCCTGGCGAGCCACTGCTCGTGAAGACAAAATAGATGCGACAGTCGAAGCGCCTAAATTTCCCAGTGTCCAGTTGATATTGAAACCGGCAGAAAGACTGCGCACTTTTCCACCAAAAACACCGATACTGGCCGGGTTGCTTCCGCCCACCACAGTTTGCCCGGTGGAACCGAAAGCTCCGCCTACACCGGTGGAAAGACCAGAACCGGTTGTCACCACTGTGGTACCGGTGCCGGCTGTGGTGGCGGCAGATGTGGTGGTGCCTAAAGTCGTGTTGCTGGTGCCTGGAGTAACATTCAAACCGCCTGTGCCTGGAGTGATTTGCGCAACACCAGTGCTGGCACCTGTTATAACAGGGCTGCCTGCATTAGTGTTAAAAATCGCCGGGCTGGAAATGGGCGAACCCACTCGCGAAATGCTTGCCCGCGGTGCGCTGGCCGCACTGGCAAGACCGCCTCGTGGCGCCGGTCCGCTCACATGCGTGTCTTGAAAAGTATAATTGATGTTAAAGCCGACAGTCGGATACAAAGGCGCTGCGGCGATTTGAATATTTCGGTTGGCTGCAAGCCGCAAATATTCGTACTGTCTCAATTCCGGTCTGCTTTTCAAAGCAGTATTCAAAACAGCATTGATACCTAATTTTTCATCATAGATATCAGCTTCAGCCACAGTTGTTTCCACCGGCACCAGATCAATTCCCAGAGGCAGATTCAAAACAAATGCCAGTTGCAATCCGGCCTGTCTCACTTGCATTTGTTGCTGCAAAAGTGCCTGCTGGTCTATCGATAACTGAGTGCGCGCCTGCATTACTTCAAGCTTGGTGCCTACGCCATTATCGTAAAGTCTTTCATTAAGACGCAATTGCTCTTCGTCCACTTCCACAGCTTTAATGCGAATGCGCAAAATAGCCCGCTGCAAAATGGCATTTGTGTAAGCGGTATAAACATTCATCAAAGTGTCGTTGATTGAAGTTTGATACTGATAGTGCGCTGCTTTCATTCTATATAGATTGGAAAGAGCCGTGTACATGATGCTTCCGCCTTGAAAAACCGGCATGCTCACACCGGTTGAGAATATATTGGCGCGGGATGCGGTATTGGGCAGAACGCTGCCCAGAGAATAAACATAGTTGGCAGAATAACTGGGAATATACCCAGCCAGCGCACTATAAAAAGAATACTTATTGGTCTGGTAAGTTTGATTGTTGATGCGTATGGCAAGATTGTTTGTCATAGCATGATCAAGCGCTTGCTTCAAATTGATAGGCTCGCTGTATGTCGCCTCCAGTCTAAATGGATTCAAACTCTCTACCTTAATAAGACTGTCTTTGTGCACATAACCCAGAGGATAAGAACGATTAGTCGAATGGTCGCCAAAATATTCAGTATCAGTAAATTCACGCGTCAAAGGCGTCACCGGATTAGCCGGACGCAGAGCCGGATTCAATTGACCCTCTTCTATATTCTGGGCTGTAGGAATATCTTTTTCAGGCGGCGGCGTAATAGGCTGGTCCTGCGCCTGCGCAATTGTCTGGTCTTGCGATTGCGGCTGGTCCTGCGATTGCGGCTGGTCCTGAGCAAAAGCAATTTGAACCTGAACGGAAAAAATAACCAAACTCAAAATCAGAGCCGGATATTTTTTAAAATTCGGCAGATTCAACATAACTAGTTGACCTTGTTGTTGAAACCTGGCAAAAGTCCTATCGGCTGGTTGTCGCCTTTTGTCAGAGTATCAACCGAGATCAAACCGGTATCATGAAGAAGTTGAGCCTGAGCCTGATTTGAAGCAATGATGGCTTGAGCCTGATTGGTCAAAGTTTGGATATAATCTCTTTGCGCAGTGAGCAAATCAAGATAAGTCGCCACTCCCGCTTCCAGCCTGATACGGGCAAGATGCAATTCTTCAGTGGATGACTCCACACCCACAGCCGCCACATCTATGTTTTCATGAGCGGTGCGCATCGTTATATAAGAAGAGCGCACTTGCTGCTGAACATTCAACAACACCTGATTGGCTTGCAACATCGCCTGTCTTGCTATGGCTCGCCCGGCAAGTATATTGGCGGTGCTTGCCATGCCCAGGTTGGGTAATGTCCATCCCAGGTTAAAGGCCGACGACAAAGTGTTGAAAGTCCCGCCGAACTGACCCACTCCAGCCGTATTTGTGTTATTAGCTGTGATGGCATTGGTGACAATGCTTGTGCTTTGATAGTTCGAGTTCAGCGTGTACTGCGCGACA
>CAZEQP010000158.1:0-6822 GCA_964514345.1 uncultured Candidatus Obscuribacterales bacterium | reverse complement strand
AGTGAATAAACATCAGAGCGCGGGCTCAATTTTTTGCCCATAACTTGTTCCGGTGCCATATAGGCAGGAGTGCCCACCGTTTCACCGGTTTTAGTTAGATGATCAGCCTGTTCGTCTTCGGCAAACAGTTTTGCCAGGCCGAAATCTAGCACTCTCAAATGATATTCGCCTGCAGCCAGTGGAACAAGCATTACGTTGTTCGGCTTCAGATCTCGGTGCAATACATTGTGCGAATGGGCATGAGCCAGACCGTCGCAAATTTGCATGGCAAGATTGACGGCAAATTCAGGCTCAAGAGCCCCGCCTTCTTTTATCATGTCTGAAAGAGTCGTGCCTTCGACAAAATCCATCACCATATAAGGTTGATTTTCTTCCGAAACGCCGAAATCATGCACCGAAATGATATTGGGATGGTGCATTGTGCTGATGGTTTTAGCTTCCTGCAAAAAGCGTTTGAGGGCAGTGACATTAACTAGATGAGAGTGGATCATTTTTACAGCCACGGGACGCCCCAGAGGCTTCTGTTTTGCCTTATAGATCACCCCGGCACCACCGGCGCCAATTACTGTGAGAAACTCATATCTGCCCGAAAGAGGGGTTATAGGGATACCGAATAATTCGGTTGGGGAAGGTTGATTTGGGTCTGAGCCTGGTGTGTTCAGACTTTGCGGCTTGAGACGGGGAGGAGCGGCATTTTTGTTCTGGAAGTCCACCTCAGTTTTAATTTGCTGCAAATTAGGGACTTCTGCCCCGAAAGCAGGAATTTTTTCAGACTCTGGCGTATTATGACCTTCGGACATATTCAGGTTTAAAAACTATCGTGGATAATGTAGTAATGGCGATTAACAAAAATAAGACTGGTAAGAAGAATACTGTACCCGTTTTTCTTACTCTTTCATTCTCAATATATTTATTGGAAGCGCCCGTTCTTGCACAGTCATGTGAGGCAGGATGCGGCAGGGACAGATTTAATTCTGCCAAAAAGCTTATTAGTCAGGCCGAGAAAATACAAAAACAAACAAAGCTGTTAAAAGGCAAAGCGGAAGAACTGAATAAAAAGACGCAGGAAGGCGCGAATCGAGTGAATTGGCAGGCTTACCAGAATCTTTTCAGTCAATATCAGCAAGCTCTGGCTCATTATTCACAGCACAGAAAAGATTATTATGCTCATGCTCAGGCTTTTCACAGTCAGCCCAGCATAAATGCCAAATCTGTAGGACTTGCTCCCTCACCAAATACTGCCTTCAAACCGCTGCAATTGAAGACCGAGTTGAAATGCCAGCAACTGGTGGATCTGGAGAATCAATTATTTGCGGCTGAAAAAGAGCTTTCCGGCTATATATCCCGGCTGGTGGTGGCAAGTCAGAGCGAAAGTTCAAGTCAGTATGCATCTTTGTGGAATGATGCTAAAAAACTTGCTCTGGAAGCCCAGTCCGGAACCAGTTCATTCAACCATCAGGCTATTCAAAAAGGAAGTGAAATTCAAAAATCAGTCAGCAATCTTATTGCGTCCGCCAATCGCGACGGCGATTACACCGAGCATATGCAAGCCTTTCAGTCTTATTCGCAATCTAACAGTTTGCAGCAAAGTCTTTTTAAAAGAGCCGATATGCACAACAGGTTTGTCAATTCAGTCCTTTTGCAGCTGGATGCAATTAAACCGATTAATCAAGGTGGAACCACTGGTGGTGGCAACGGTCCTGTTTCGGCGGAACAGCTGCAACAAGAGAATCGTGAACTGGAGGCTGAGTATGCAAACCTTCAGGAATTGATGCGTCGCATGGAAGAAGTGAGAGCTACTTTGCCGGCTAAACTATAGATTGGCAACAGTCGCAGCTGAAAGTTTCTTTGTTTCGGAAAGCTCTTTCACCGCTTTCAGTCTTCTTTTAACGCCGCTCATAGTCTGGATTTTGGTGAGTTGCTTGGCAAATGGAACTTTGATATCCACATCAATAAATGATGTGAGTGTAAGCATAGTATGCTTGCCGCCATTGGCCGGGGAGATGTTCCAGCGTCCTTCAAAAGCTTTGAATTTGTCAGAATTTACCATGGAATATTCAATAAGTTTGTACGGTGTATAAACTTCTTTGTAGACACAATAAGCTTTTCCGATTATAGGCAGATTGTCGAATTTTTCTTCAATAAGACAATGGTTGCCCTTGCTTTCCACTTCGCGAATTTTGTTTTCACTCTCCAGGCGTAATTTAATGATGCTGTCATAAACTTCACGGGGAGTAGCGTTTACGACCATGTGCCCTTGCGATGCCTGGCGCTCATGAGCTACGGCATGCTCAACAGGTTCATGAGTAGTTTTTGCGCAAACGGCGCTCTGTCCTGCGCAAATAGACAAAAGTAAAAGAGTGGACAAAAATAACTTAGACACCAACCAGATCCTCGAATTTCCAAGACCAACTAAGGCAAAGAGAAATTTTACCGGCAATCAAGTTCGCAAGGCCCTACCTTGAATACCTATTATCTTTGATCCGATCTTTAGTGCCGCTTGTCAATAGGGGTGTCGCCGGGAACTAGCTTGAGTTAAGCTGGATTATCGGCATGTCAAGAATTGGTTACACTAACTAAATTTATAGCTGTATATGCTTAAGCTATGTTTGATACGCTTTGCAGATTGGCGCGCAAATTGGAAATGGATGCTGTCAATGAGCTGGCCTGGGCTCTGTGATCCGGTTTCATTGAGGCCTCCAGTTGCGCCAGTCGACTTTCCATAGAGTTTATCTGTGCCATCAGGCTCTGAGTCGTTGCACGAGCTCTGGTTTCTCTCTGTCTGTCTTGTCTATCCAGTCTGGCTTGTCTTTCTGTAGCTTCTCTAGTGGTGTCCTTAGCCTGCTGCTCGTCTTTTCTGCCATAGGTGTTATCGCCCTGACGTGTTCTTTCCTGTTCACGCTGCCGCTCAAAGTGGCTCTGTCCGTGACGATTATGCCACTCGTTTCCAGGAACGATACCGTCGTAACGACGCGGTCCTCTGGGTCCTTCCGGTGCGATATAACCTCTTGGAGGAACTTCTCTACCGTCTCCCTGCGGATGAGCCATATAGGCAAATAGTTCTCGTGTATCGGAGACTCGTCCCTCAAGTGAGTTTGTTCCGTTTTGATCTGAAATGGTGAACTGATTGTCACCTCTGGCAGTAATGCTAAGAACGTGGCCGCCTCTTACGCCTCGAATTGCATTGCCCACGTCCATCACCATAATGGCTGAGTTTCTTCCCAGTCTGTTCATGGCTGTCGATATATCGGCTTGATTGCTTACTCTGGCTATGGCAGCATGATTTCTTTCACCTCTCAACCAACCGCCTCTTGCAAGGACGAACTGTCCGGTCAAACCGGCTGCCACACCCATATCCGCTACTGCATATGCATCAGTCGCCGGGTTGCCGGTGGCGAGATTGTTGCGAGTGAAAGAATTGGTAGCACGATTGTAATCAGCCAGAATTTCACCCTGAGTGTCTCTGCCGTTTATGGCAGTTTGACCGTCTGGTCTTTCGATTGAATAATAACGACCTCTCTGTTGCCAGAAATGATTGAGCATACCTACACTCAATCCAGATGTAGCGGCATTCAATGCGCCTTCAGAAGTTTGATCTCCCTGAGAAAGTTGAGTGAGTGTTCTTAAATAGTTTGGAGGAATGCGTGCTTCAAAAGTCTCATTAGTTTTGTTGCCCTGGGCATCGACTTTATTTGCAGTGTATCTGCCGGTCAAAAACATATTGGTGGCACGTTCAACTGTTTCTCTGGCGTTGAATCTATATAATTGTTCTTGCACTGACGTGGCATTACAAGTGTTGGTGCCGGTTTGATCTATCTTATCCGGATGAGCTAGATTATCTATGATACCGGAAACGATTGCTCTTCGGGTATTTGCGTCCTGGACGCCACCAGTTTGGTAGCCTCTGCCGTCGGCAAGATTGACCAGGTTGGTCATGATATTGCGTTTGTCTTCAGGGCTTATATCTTGTCTTGATAAGAATGTATTGACACGGTTGGCTAACTCTCTGTCGGCACCGTTTCTTTGACGACCCAACTGTTCCATACGCTGACGGAATTCTTGTTCTGTTACCTGTCTACCATCATTAGTATGTCGAGTTCTGCGATCACCGGCTCTGTTGTCGCCGAGTCTGGCTACCTGGTCTGGTGTTTCACCGTTCTGTTCAGCCAATTCATTTTCTACAGCGGCTTGAGTATATTGTCCCCAGTTCAACTGAGACATTCTTATAGATCCGTCTTGCGAGATTGCGGCAAGCGAAACTGTTGCTGCAGTGTCCGGGCGACCTGGATAATTGGCTCGAGAGTCGGCACCGTTGTACAGCAAGGCAATCGCCTGGTCGTGCAGGCGAGTGTTGTCCGCGGCCTGATAAGCAGGTCTGTCGCTCCCGTCTCCAACGGGAGTGGCAGCAATCGATTTGCTGTCTTGTGCTTCAGTGCTTTGTGCGTTTGCGGTCACGTTGCCTGCTTCCTTGGTGCGCTGCCTGTTCCAGCTTTTTATATATTATGGAGCAAAATGGGGCGAAACTGTACCTTGAAATACCCCAAAATGGGAAGGCCACCATGCCTTAAAACCCTTGCCCGTGGGGAAAATACGAAATCGACTTCTTGGTAACCGCCCATGAGAAATGACCTCATTTTGTTTTGAGCTTTAAACTAATTGGAATATGTACTCTTGGAATCTATATTTTTTTGCCTGCAACTGGATGAAAAATCATGTCGCAAGACGATCCTGGGATGGGTGGCGGACCTAAAGGCGGTTCCGGCTTTGGTCATTTAGTAAGCCTGGTGACAGGAGTTCTGGGCATCTCACTAATATTTTCCGGTCTCAGTATTCAGCATGAAGAGGGAGGGCTCTTCATTCTGGATAACTGGTTGCAGATAATTATGATTGTGGCAGGCTCTTTTGCTGTGATTATTTCAGTGATCACTTATTATCTTAGAAAACACCCTGATAAGTTTGGTTGGTGATTGTATAAATGTTGAACAGTCCAATTTTTTCCATCGTCAAAAAATTGTATGGTTATTTGAATAAGGCAGGAGCTGGATTCTCCCATGTTTTATTGCTGTTAATACGGCTCAATTTCGGTATTCAGCTTTTTAATATTGGACTGGGTAAATTGAACAATCATTCCAAAGTCGTGGGGTTCTTTTCCAGCATAGGAATTCCCTTGCCTGAATTAAATGCCTGGTTTGTCGGCGGAGTGGAAACCCTGGGCGGATTGTGTCTGGCTCTGGGTCTGCTTTCACGCCCCTGGGCTTTAATGATTGCCGGTGCCATGACAGTGGCCTACATCACGTCTCCGGATGATCGTGCCACTGTGCTTGCAATTTTTGAGAATCAAGACAAGTTCTTGCAGTCGGCACCGTTTTTCTATTTGCTTCTGGCCTTACTGGTGATTGCTTTTGGTCCGGGAAAACTTTCGCTTGATTTTTTAGTGCAAAAATTTGTCCTTAAAGACGAATCTAAGAAAACAGATTAGCATCCCGGGCAGAGCTGATTAAGAAATTCGCCGCGCCAGGAAGGTTCACAGAGCCGATTATAGCTACAATTCCCCAGACTGCTCTGGTTATTTTGTTAGTGTCGCCGAACAAAAAACTGTCATATTTTTGCAACTTGAATCTGTCCATGCAGGACATTAAGGTTACAAATCCCCATAGCAGACCGGCTATTTCCAATGTGCCCGTAAACACATTCAAAAGTGCTTCCAGATTAGCCAGATTGTTTACTCTTACCGTTCCTGCCGTATCCACTCCATAATAGCAGTCAGCGCCTTGCGGTCCGATAGTACCGTTTGTGGTGCTTTGTAAGACTGGTGCTTTTTCTTCTTCGGTTAATGTTTGGTTATCGTGAGGTCTTATTCTGAATGCGTCGTTATTAACAGGTCCACTGAAACCGCTCTGCCGGCTTATACTGCTTGAGGCCAGGCTTACCGGGCTCCCTATCCGGTGATTGACGGCAGTTATGACGGCTTGACGCTTGTTGCCTGCTTCAAGCAATTTATCGCATTCCTGTCTGGCAAATAAAGCCAGCACTTCCTGTTGCTCGGCGGCTGTTCCAAGAGGGCATGAAACGTCGTCTTGCACAGAGTACTCTAATTTATATTCAAATCCCCCCGGTTGCCAGCGGCAAAGAAAACGCTCCAGATCTTGAGCTGGTGAGGCATTTCTTGAAATAGCCGCGAAGGGACCGACTTCTTTATGCAGTTTGAAATATTCGTTAGATTCCATTATTCCATTATCAAGTGCCAGTTCAAAGAAACGCGGTTTTTTCACATAAGGAGAGATGATATAAATTTCTTTGTTGAAGCTTGGTTGAGGCCCGTGTATCCAGAGCACAGCTCCGTTAGTTGATTCGCCGGCCGATTCTGCCGCTTTCACAACCGCCTGCAAATTGTCCTTGCCGCCTGAGAACTGTTCTTTGTTTAATTTGGAAAGAACACTTTGCATCTCGCCGCCAGAATTTGTTTCGTTTTCATTTGCCACTACCAGTGATGCATTAATATTTTTGGGAAGGCGGACAAGTACCTCTTTCAATTTATCCAGATGCTCACTCATAGCGCAGGATCCGTCCAGAACAACGACAAGCTTTTCCGGAGCGATACAGGGCAGTTTTTTAATTGTCTGAATCACGTATGCCCGATGTTCATTTTGAGTATCGAGTGCGGCTATCGACTGTACTTCGGCATTTGATTTCCTGCTCACGGCAAGAGTGATACCAGGACCTGCTATTTCCTGGTTGTTCATTTTTCTTACTGCCACACGCTCGCTTTCACAAAGCACTTTTAATTCATGATCACCTTTGAGAGAGAAATTGGTATCTATA
>CAZEQP010000157.1:0-6824 GCA_964514345.1 uncultured Candidatus Obscuribacterales bacterium | reverse complement strand
TTCTGTTTGAAGATCAAATTAGATTTAGCGAAATCTCAAAATTGAATGCTGTCGATTTGAAAACTGGACAGATAATTCCTGCAAAAGTGAAGGAAGAAGTTCGTTATTGCTCACCCTGGGATGATACTTATTTCGATAAAACTGGTCGAATTTGGCATACTTCGTACGAGCCATACGTTTCAAGAATCACTTGCTACGACAAAGATAAACGGGTTTTTGAATCGATGATTCGCGGAAGGCGAGATTTTGTCAGCACCGGGATTCGCGAACTGGACGAGATTCAGGAGACTTATATGTTTGATTTTCAAAGCAATATTCATACTATTGCTGAAGCTAAAAACTGGAATTATCCGCCCACGATTTTTTATGACATGGCATTTGACGAGAAGAACATACCCTATTTGCTTACCAGAAACGAAGGATTATTCAGGCTAGAAAATGGGCAATGGCGGCGCTTGCTGAAGTTGACTGAGCTGGATTTGGACGAGATATCTTCAATGGTTTTGCTTCCGGACAAACGTATTTGTCTTTTCACTTCACCGTATCTAAGCCCTGATCACTTAACCGGTGTGAGAAAGAATGCAATCGTCATTTTTGATCCGGTCAAGAACGAATATCAAATAGTGCGTATCAAATTTACCGGTTAAAACTAAGAACAAAGCAGCCAGAGCGCTACGTCGTCCGCGGCATTTCTCCCAGAAGCTTAATAAGCACGGTCAACAAGTAAATCAGCGGGTCTTTGAAAACAACCATCAGCACTACAAAGCCGCCGAATGCGATGAGCCAGATGAGTAAAACGCTTGAGCCGGATTTGTTCATGGTGATAAATCATATCAAGTTTAATTCCTCAATTTTCCTATCATTAAAGGCTCTTGAATTCTCTTTCTTGCCCAGTTTAGTGCTATCTTTTGCACACAGGCAACACGGGCAGGCACACTCATTTAAGGAGCCGCAATGGACTTCTATTCTTTTCCAGGCACATTGATTAAATCGGTAGAACTAAGCCAGGTAGGCGGCAAGGGCTATTCACTTATTGCCGGTGCTGCATCCGGGTTACCGGTTCCGCCCGGGTTTGTACTGACAGTTTCATTCTTTGAATCCTGGTTTAACGAACTAAAAGGCAGCGAAGAATGGAAACAATTTGAAGAATCGGCCAATTCGATAAATGGCGATCTTGACAAGAGGTGCGCCAAGCTAAAGAAACGAGCCGAAAAGCTGAAATTGAGCGATGCCCAGAGGCAAACACTGGAACAAGCCTTTAAGCAAATCAATCTGGACGGCTCCGGCTCCGATTCCGAAAAACAATTTGCAGTGCGCTCGTCGTCTCCGGAAGAAGACTTGGAAGGTTCGTCCTTCGCCGGTGGTTACGAAACCATACTTGGTGTCACCCGCGATGCTATGGAAAAGGCTATCGGCAAAGCTTTTGCTTCATGTCTTGATTTGCGCATTGTGGTTTACAAACGCCAGCACGGATTCAGTATTACAGATCCCAAAATCGCAGTTGTTGTTCAAGAACAAATAGCAAGCGAAGTTTCAGGTGTCGGATTTTCGATGAACCCGCTCAACAACAATCTTGATGAGGCAATTTTCAACGCCAACTGGGGACTGGGCGAAACAGTGGTGGCTGGTCTTGTCACTCCCGATTATTTCAGAATCAATAAAGTGAGCATGGGCATTCTGGAAAAAACACTTGGCTCCAAAGAATCGTCTATCTGGCTCACCAAAACCGGAACAGAAACAAGAGACAACTTCAAATGCGACCAGTTTACCCTCGATAACAGACATATCGGCAAGCTTGCCTTGCTCATTAAGCAGGTCGAGCGCATTTATAAAAAGCCTATAGACATCGAATGGGCATTTGCCAACGATAAACTTTATTTGTTGCAAGCCCGTCCCATAACCACGTTTATTCCTGTGCCACCAGATATGATGACACAGCATGGTGAGCGCAAACGTTTATATATAGATTTGACTATCGCTGCTCAGGGAATGCCCAGGCCGATGTCCACCATGGGAGCCTCGGTTCTCTCGTTTATTCCTAATGCGGTCGGAAATATTCTGCATCTGGGACGTTTCAAGGCTGGTTCCAAAGGCGCCATTGTCAGTCTGGGACATGGACGCATTTATGTGAACGTTTCCACTTTCATGGGTCTTGTAGGCAAGAAAAAATTCAGCGAAGTTTTCTCCAATATGGACCCGCTTGCCGGAAAAATTCTGGATGGTCTGGATGAAGAAACATATAAGGATAAGAACCCGCTTCTTGGGTTTGTGCCTTTTAAACTGGCGACTGTGACTCCTTTCATAGCGCCCAAAGCAATCAAAGCACGACTCAATCCCAGAAAAGCATTGATGGATTTAAAAGTGGCGCTTGAGCGTTTTGAGTTTGATGCTCAGAAATTGGCTGATGCAAATAGACCACTGCCTGAATTCACAAGCAAGCTTTTGAAAATGGTGGCTGAAGTGGTTTTCCTCAACTGTGTTCCGCTTGTGATTACATCGCGTGTAGCCATCGCGCGCATGAAAGAGCTTGCCGTGGGCAATACCAAAGAAGTTCTGGATCATTTGGAACTGGCTTTGCCCGGCAATGTGACCACTGAAATGTCGCTTGATTTGTATAAAGTCTCGCAACTTTTGCCCCCGGAGCCGCCGTCCAATTTTTCTAATTGGCTGGAAAATGACGCTTCGCCTGAATTCAAAAAAGCCTGGTGGGTTTTTATGGAAAGATATGGCTTCCGCGGCGCAGCCGAAGTGGACATCGCTTCACCCAGATATTATGACGATCCGCAAATGCTCGTAGATTTGATGATCTCAATGCGCAAACAAGGTCCTGAACAAAGTCAGGTAGCTAGATTTGCTGAAAACGAAAGAAAACGCAAAGAAACTTTTGAGCAGTTGAGTGAAGAAATCGGTCGCAAAAATTGGATTGCCCAGCAAGAATTCAAATCTCTATATAAGGTTGTTGAAACAATCGGCGGAATCAGAGAAACCCACAAGTATTATTTGATTTACGCTCTGCATTTATTGAGATTGCGTTTGCGCCGCGAAGGCGAGAATCTTGTCGATGCCGGACGTTTGAATGAAGTGGATGACGTGTTTCATTTAAGCATTGCCGAGCTGGATAAAGGCATCAAAGATAAGAATCTGGATTTGAGAGCAATGGTCGCCGCCAATCGCAGAGAACGCAAGAAACTGGACAGTGTCACCGAGTTCCCTGTTTTCATAGATTCACGCGGTTTCATTCCGCGCTTGCCTGCACCACCTGTAGGGGCGGGAGAAATTGCCGGAATCCCCATATCTTCGGGTGTGGTGAGAGGTCGAGTAAAAACTTGGCGCAGCCCGGATGAAAAACCTTTTGAAAAGGGCGAGATTCTAGTAGCCCGCGCCACCGACCCCGGTTGGACCCCTTTGTTTGTCAATGCAGCCGGAGTCATACTTGAAGTGGGCGGTGTGCTTCAGCACGGAGCGCTTGTAGCAAGAGAATACGGGCTCCCTTGTGTAGCCGGTATACCAAAAGCCACAGAAGCCTGGGAAGACGGCACACTGGTCGAAGTAGACGGTTCTCTGGGGATAATCAGACGCCTGGAGCCGGTAAGTTCCGGAACATAATCGGTCCACTTATAAACTGATATCGTAATTGCCCCACTCAACTCCCCGGAAAGCCCTAAAATTCGTTCTGGGGCTGAAAAAATGTCTTTTGCTTTGCGTAGATTTCCCAGTGACAGGCCCCTTTGGCTCGGGTTAATCTGAATGTGTTGCTGGACATGGCGTTTTAACCCAGCAGCTTGCTAAAAAAGCAAATGGCGTTGACGGGACAGAAAATGAAAATACAGGCGGTAATTCTTAGCTTTTCTTTGGCTGCGTCCACATCTTTCTTTATGGGAAATGTGGTGCATGCCCAGAATTCTAGAACTACATCCGATACCATCTCATTTTTGAAAAACAGCTTGGAAACAGTTTCCAACCAGCCCGCAAATACAAATGAAATTCCCAGGACTTCTAGCCCTTCAGGAAGGCAGAAGAAACTAAAAAGCGATGCTTTTTCTTCCAGTTCTGTAGTGGGAAACAAGAGTGCCAAATATTATCCGGTACTGAAATTGCCAACCAGAGCCGAACTGGCTCAAAAACAAATGGCGACCGCCGGCTCGGCGGACTCGAATCAGATCGCACAATATCCAGAATTGCAAAGACGGAATTTCAGTATGCCTGCTCAGTCACCGACTTTGTCGGCGGCCAGCAAGGAGGAGCTGAGCGGATTAGCAGACAAGTTCTGCATGCAGCAAGGCATACTAAGACCGTCGGCCAACCAACCATCTCTCTACGATCGCGTAGGAGCCCCTCCTTTTCCATTATGTCTACTTCCGGAAAAATACTGGAAAGACGTTTTACAAAAAACCGCTGCCCGAAAAAATATAGCTTCCCAAAATATATCAGGACCCAGTAGCATACCTGGCGTTCTGAGCAATCTTCAATTTAAGAGGGGTACCGTTAAAATGCATACATCGAGTTCAAGTTTCATTTCCACAGCCCAGATAAACCGCGTGAGCGCCGAAGAAAAAGGCAGTCTCAAGAAAAAATCCAACACAAGACAGATGAAACACACATCTTTGTCTGAGTCATACTTTACATGCGCCGGTCAGTCCGCAGTAGGCAAAACCAGAGCGCTTACATATCCCACATATTATTCTAGCGTGCAATTTCCCAACTAAAAATTGTCTGTTTGAGTGAATTTAGTCTGTACGAGTGTCTAAAATGGACTAACATTGCATAGATATTGTTGTATGCAAGGAACTCGATAAGCAATTTAGTTAAATGACAGGACATTCAAACTCTGGGGAAGCTACAGATTCAAAAGTCGCCGTCAGGCGCATGATTGATGAGGGTCTGGCCCACTTTCAAGACAATCGCTTTGAGGAAGCGCTTGTCAAAATGGAAACGGCGCTCAAGGAGGCGCGCCAAAATGGTCTGATGCAAGAAGAACTGCTTGGCGCCATGATTTTGGCAGAGCAACTTAAAGCCCGCGGAATAAGTCTGCGGGCGTTGCATTTTTTTCACGATGTTCTTGAGCTCGGGACTTCGCTGAATGAAGCCGAAAGTGTTTCTTTCGCTTTGAAAAATCTGGGACAGCTTTATCTTGAAAAAGGCTGGGCGGAACAGGCACGAATTTGTTTTCAACGTGCCGCTGATTTTTCAATCGATGACCAGGCTCAATTAGCTGGCAGTCTGGGTCTCTGTTTGCATCAGCTGGGAAAATATGATGAGGCGATTCAATGTTTCAATGACGCTTATCGGAAAGCAAGCCAGATAGACGATTTATTTAGTATGATAATTTGTGCCGGAAATTGCGGCAACGCATATTTCGAAAAGAAAGACTATGAAAATGCGCGTAAAGAATATGAAAATGCCTACGGTATTGCGATCCAAACTGAAGATCTAAGACAGCAAGGTATTTGGCTAGGCAATATCGGTCTGGTTGAATATAAACAAAAAAAATTAGATCAAGCCCGAGTCAATTTGGAAAGGGCAATAATTATTGCAGAAGACATCAGCGACTCTCAGTCGCAAGCCTGTCATTTAGATAGTCTTGGCGATTGTTTTGACGATCTGGGAGATCAGTTCTTGGCGCTGGAAAAATATCTTGAGGCGCTGGAACTTGCTCAAGCCAATAATGACAAATTGGGCGAGCGTCATTATTTTACCAGTCTTGGACGCTGTTATTTGCGACATAACGAGCTGGTGCCGGCATATAAGTTTCTGACTATGGCGGCTGATTTATTCGACGAGCAAAGGGCTGTCATTCGATCTGATGATTTAAAAACAAGTTTCGGTGCAAGCGGAAATATTATTTTCGAAAATCTGATTAAAACCTGTCTTGGATTAGGAAAAAGAGTCGAGGCGCTTGAATTTTTAGGTCGTTCAAAATCACGTGCATTGCTTGATTTGTTGGTTAATTCTCCGGTGTACATCAATGTCCAATCAGACGCCGACATTCAACCATTGATTGAAAAAGAAAAGAGTTTGCGTGAACAAATTTCACTTCTCGAGCACATTTATGAAAACGGCGATGCTCAAGAAAATAACAGCGATAACTCAGAACCTACACGTGGAGGCAGCGATGCCGTCCCCGATTTGAAAGAAGGTTATAAACAAGGGCGAGCGGGAGTAGACCAATTGAAAATTTACAGTCCCAATTATGCCGATGTTGTTGGCACCACCAGTCTTGATTTTGCCGGAATTAAAAAACTCTGGAGTCCGGTTGAAAAAAATCCGGCAGCCTTAGGTAAAGAAACCGCCATAGTAGAATTTTTCTTGACTGAAGAAGTTTTGCTGACGGCTCTTGTGCGCAATGATTCAAGTGAACCGTCGACTCATTTTATAAATGACAGAGAAAAAATCGATAAGCTGCATGAGGAACTATCAGCCTTTTGCGAAATGGCGACCACGCCTGGTTTTGATTTACCCAAATCTTTGAGCAAAAGAATCTATGAGGCTTTGTTTGGAGATTTGCTCGATAAGTTGCCCGAATCAGGAATCAGTCATTTGCTCCTGGTTCCGCATGGTGACTTGTTTCATTTGCCTTTTGCCGCTTTGAACAATGGACAATTCTTATGTCAGAGATTTGATTTAAGTCTTGTGCCGAGCAGTTCACTCGTTTCTCTTTTGAATTCATTGAGTCACAATGCCGAAAAAGAAGAAAGCAAGTACGCTGTTTTTGCTGTTTCTGATTATTCAAATACCAGAAAAAACAAAGGCCCGCAGATTGGCTCTCTCAGAGTTTCAGCCAGACGCTCTGTCGGTCTTGAAGATTTTAAATTTACGCGCTATGA
>CAZEQP010000156.1:0-6837 GCA_964514345.1 uncultured Candidatus Obscuribacterales bacterium | reverse complement strand
AATTCCACCTACTGAAATTTCTTGACCTTGAACAGGCTGACCGACCCAGTTTCCGTTTTCATCCACAGCTCCCGGCTCGCGTGTTTGACCCAGAAGCCAGCCGTCGCCTCGAGAGAAGAAGTGCACATATTCCGGATTTCCATCTGCCCGAGAAAAAACATCGGCGCAAGGAGTGTAGTTATACGCCATGGGAATATTTTCAATTCCGGTCACCAGGGGCGCTTTGTGAACGAGCACTTGTTTGCCTCTGACAATATTTTTGGCTGAATTGTCGCTGAATATTTTTAAAGCACCCAGACCAAGACAATTTACCAGCACCCTGTCTTTAGCTTCCCGGAAAATTTCGCCGGTGATTTTTTTATGGATTACTGTTCCACCAAGAGCCTCATACCAGTCCCACAAGAAACCGATAAAAACCGGCATGTCGGCAAAAACAGTTTTGAAAGTGAAACCCCACAAATATTCCGCGCCTGTTCGAATGGGCGGCTTGATTGTCATTTTCAATTTTTCCGGCGGTCCGTCGAATTCTTGAAACTGTATGCGCTTTTCAGCCAGGGGAGCCGGTTCCGGCTCAGATTCAAATACTTCGTACATGCGGTAGAAACTTACGCCGCTTTTTTGATTTTGGGCAAGCTGAGCGAATACATTTTGTGAATGTTCGCTTATCGCCTCCAGTCCGTTCACTCTCAAATTGTGCGGATAAGCCGATGCCATCGCGTAATTGGTGGGCACGTCAAAATTCAAATCAGTGATAATTGCCGTTTTATATCCGGCTTTCTGTAAAGTGATAGCCGTCGTAAGACCGCTTACACCCCCGCCCAGAACCCAGATATCGCTTTTGTTTTGCATGACTTATCCCAGTGCTTGTTCCAGATCGTCAATCAGTTCTTGAGCCGGTTCTATGCCGACAGACAGCCGGATGGTAGTATCTTTGATGGCTGAATTGCCTGTTTGCGGCTCGGGAAAACTGCGAGCATAAAAGAGCCATGCCGGATTGGCGATTGACTGTGTGAAGCCTGTACCGAAGGCTATTTTAAACACTTCCATACTGTCTAGAACTTTGTTCATGTCCTGGGCGCTGCCCTTCACGTCGAATATAAGCACAGAACCAAAATCATTCATTTGTTTTTTGGCAGTGGCATGATCCGGATGACTTTCAAGTCCCGGATACAACACCCGGCTCACTTTAGGATGAGCTTCTAAAAATTTGGCTATGGCCATGGCATTTTCGGCTTGCTTATCTACACGCAACCTGTAAGTTTGCATACCTTTCCAGATTTCCACCGCCGAGTGCGACGCCAGAACATCGGTGTTCCAGACATTGGCATTTTTGATTGCTTTCACACGCTCGGTGGTGCCCAGCACCGCTCCGCCCATTACATCGCCTACGCCTGAGGCATATTTGGACAGACTGTGCACAAAAACGTCCACTTGAATGTCGCCATGCTGATGGAAGCCGGCAAGGCTGTTATCGAGCACACTCAACACATTGTGTTCACGGGCCACCGCGGCGCAATAATTCAAATCGATAACACGAGTCATTGGATTGGTGGGAGACTCAAGCACTATGGCTTTAGTCTTGCCCGGTCTTATGAATTGAGTGAGGTTTTTAACGTCATCGGCGCCTATAAGAGTGACCTCCACACCGAACTTTTTGAGCAGACCTTCCACAAACAAACGAGTGGACTTATATCCTTCTTTGAATAAAATGAGATGGTCGCCTGTTTGCAAAAGGGCCATCAAAGTGGCTGCGATAGCTGATTTTCCTGTGCTTGTCACCCAGCAGGCTTCCTGCCCCTGAGTTTTTGCCAGCAATGTTTCAAGGGCTGTCAGACTGGGATTTGTGTCTGAGATATAACACCAGCCGTCTTCGACTCCGGCGATGAAGTCTTCCCAGGCTTTGACCGTGGGCAGAGAAAAACTGATAGTTTCAAAAGACGGTACCACAAAAGGTTCATTGCCCGGCTTGACCTCCCAGACGCGCTTTGTGCTTTTTTTAGCGCTTTCTTTTTTTGTGTTCACCATGGCAATTTGTCTCCTGAGGCATGTAAGAACTGTCCTGTTTTTGTGTTGTTTTCCGCCAGATCTATTATGGCTTTTGCCGCATCGGCAGGTTCGGTATCTGCGTCTTTTGGTCCAAATCTGGTTTTTACTTTGCCCGGATCTATGGCTAAAACCCTGATGCCTTCAGGTTCAAGCTCTACAGCCAGACAAGAAGTGAACATATTGAGCGCCGCTTTGCCTATCCGGTAGGGATAAGTCGCTTCATCACTCGGAACTTCCTGGCTGGCCACCCATTCAAGTGAAGCGAAGCGCGAGGAAATATTCAAAATCATGCCGTTTTCAGAGTTGCGAATAAAGGGTAAACAGGCGCGCACACAGCGGATTGGTCCATAGCAGTGAACGGCAAGCACACGATCCAGCTCGTCATATTTCAAGCCTTCCACACCGTATCCGGTGGCACCGAATCCGGCGTTATTTACGAGCAGGTCAATCTTTTCCACCTGCCCTTCCAGAAACTCGCGCAGAACCTGCTCTGTGGAAGCGTCGGTAACATCGCAACGCAAAGGCAAAATGTCGTGTGGTGCGATAGAAAACAAATCACGCACATCAGACAAACTGCGGACGACCGCAACAACAAGATATCCACGCTGGTGCAACACATCGACCATGGATCGCCCGATTCCGCGCCCGGCTCCAGTGACGACTGCTACTTTGCGCGAGCCTGATATTACTTTGAGCTTGTTTCGACCATTGGTCATGACTAAATTCGCTCCACCTCGCGCAGATTTTCATCCAGCAAAATATTGACCGGCAAGGGGTCTCCATGAGTTCCAATTTCCATATGATGCATCAGATAGCCGCCTGTATTGGGGAAGCAAACAACATCTTTTGGTTCAGGCATATATCCCAAATCCAGTTTGCGTCTATAAAGTAAGTCACTTTCTGAGCAAAGATTGCCCACTATAAAAGCACCTTCTTCCAATTTTTCCGGCTTTGAATTTTGTTGCATAAGTATCGGGTCGCAACAAAACTCAGCTCTGAACGGGCGCACATTCATACGATTGACATTGACACCCACAAGCAAATTACCCAGACTGTCACGCTTGCGAAAAGTGACCCGGGCAAGCGTCATGCCCACGTTATCCATCAGACAGCGCCCCGGCTCAAAATAAAGGGCGACTTTGCGGGCACTGAATTCTTTGTGCAGAGGTGCGCCGTTTGTAGTGTCATCGAGCACGCTGGCGATAAAACGTTCTTTTGAAATTTCATTCCAGGCCGGGTATAAATCAGGCTTGCCGATTATCTCGTCTTTGAATTTTTGATAACCAAGACCATCATTTTGCCAGGTGAAATAAGGTCTTACCCCTTTCACCGAATCAAGCAATGCTTCTTGAAACTCGCTCCATTGCTTTTGATCGTCCAGATAACGCATCAATATGCCGCCGCCAAGGTCTATCGATTTAATGGCGAATCCTTGACCGGAAGCCCAATCTATGATTTGCAAAAGAGCGTAAGCTGCACATGCACGCTCTTGCGTATCATATCTGTCCAGGTGGGCATGCAGGTTTTCCACTACAAGCCAGTTCTTGTCTATACTTGAAAAAATTTCTTTGAAGTCAGCCACAGGCAGACCGAAGCGGCTGAAGACTGTTCTGCCTAAAACTTTAAAACCGGCAAAACGCAGTCCTACTCGCGCTTTCGTCTCCAGTGCGCAAGCACGTTCTTGAATCAGTTTCAGTTCGTCGGCATTATCTATTATCAAAAGACAGCCTCTGGCGATAGCCAGATCCACAAGTTCTTCTTGTTTGCCGATGGCTGTAATAACCACTTTTTCCGGGGCAACTCCAAGAGCCAGGGTTTCTTTCACTTCACCCAGACTGGCTGTATCCACACCAAGTCCTATCTTGCTGGCAAGCTCAGCAAGCCAGGGCAGTTTGTTTGCTTTGCGGGCGAAATAAAGACCGCCTTCTAAATTTCTTTCTTTCAATGGCGAAAGCAGATCAGCAGCATTGCGCTTAAATTCGCCACCATAAATAAGATGGGCGGGTAAATCGAACTTGTTGTAAAAATCAGAGTTCTTTTGATTTTCAGAAATGAATTTACGCATCCAGGGAGCCAGCTTGGCTGTAAGCGGCGGGGCGCAATCTTTCAATTTGACCTGTGTTTCCATCAGCTCTTTATCTCTTAGATTTCCTCTTCAACTCCGTGAATGGAAGGAAAGAAGTCTTCTCCCAGAGCGTCGTAATACTCATCCACATGCGGCAAAGGTGAGTCGCAACAAAGAAAAACGCTCCAGGTCTCTTTGTCTTTATTGAGACGACCGGCATTTTTCTCCCCTTCAAGATAACGCAAGAGTCCGGCATAATTCATTCCGGAGCTGGGTCCACCCAGTATTCCCCGGCGCAATAACTCGACGCTGGCGGCAAAACTTTCTTTCGCTTCAAGCTCATAGCGGGCGTTTGCTACTTCCTGCCAGTCGAATGTGACATCAGATAATTGCGCTTTTTCACGCGGTCCTGGAATCACTTCGCCTTTAGCCGGGCAGCAAGCCACCACTTTGATATCGGGGTTATGCAGACGCAATCCGCGACTGACACCAACCATGGTGCCGCAAGTGCCCAGTGCGCAGGACAAAATATCCAGTTTGCCCTGGGTTTGTCTGTACAGATCAGGTGCCAGCCACTTGGCGAATCCTTCCGGATTATCAGGATTTCCGTATTGTCCCGGATTGATCCAGCCCGGCTGCGCTCCGCAAAGAGCCGCTCTGTGACTTCTTGGAGGGAGCACGCCGTACAACTCATGTCCAGGACCAGGGTGCTTGTACACTTCGATTCCAAAGAGTCTGAGCATTCTGGTCAGACTGGGAGCTATGTTGTCGTCCACCAGCGCCACAGTGTTGTCTATTCCAAATAATTTGGCGACCACGCTCAATGAAAGCACAGTGTTGGAAGAAGAGCTCTCGATGACGTTTTTCACTCCTTCAAGCTCACCTCGCTCAAAAGCTTCGTTAAGCATTGAGAACGCCGGCACCGACTTGATATTCATCAATGGCACAAGAGGCATCATTTTTGCCATTATGCGCACACCATCTTTTTGATACGGATTCAAATCGGCGGGAAGCTCGATGAGAGGCGGACAGGCGTAATTGGCCGGCGAGAGATAATTCTCTAACGCCTTCTCACCCAGGAAAACTGTTTTGTCCTCTTGCGCCGTCACCACTTGCACTCTTGGCGCGGCGGGCTGAGGTTCGACCGGAGCCTCACTTACAACACTTGGTTGCATAGTTTTGCCCAATTCATTGTTCGCTTCTTCCAGTATTCTCACAAGAAGGGCTATCTGTCCGGCTGTTTCTGTGCCTACAGAAATTCTCAAGAAAGGCGGCTCAAATTTTGTAGCCGGAGCGGTGACATAAAGTCTTGTGGTATCAAATCCAAAACTTGTGCTCAAAGCAAGCGGCAAGCCGTATTCGCGAGCCCGCTCCATAACGTTGTACTCGAATTCTCTGTATTGCGGAATCGAGCGATAGCCTTCTTTCATCGCTACTGTCAGACAGGTGCCTGCAAACCAAGAAAGATTCACGGCAATTGATTCAGTTGAATTTTTTTCGTCCAGCCAGGAGACTGATTGCACAATGCCTTTTTCGTTGGCGGCAATTTCAGTCAAGGCTTTTGCAATGATTCTTGTGTTACGGGCATGACGCTTCAAGCGTCTTTTCAAACGCGTATAATTGGGGGCAGGAAGTGCACCCACGCTCGCATCTGAAATATTGGCGCCGAAGCGGGCACGTGCCTTTGCAAAATTACTATGCAACGCGTCACTCATTTGAGCCAGCATAATGCCACCAGTTACGGTGTCCATTCCGAATTGATGATATTTGGCCAGACTTTCGATCATTATGACCGAAACCCGCTCAGGCAGGTCAGTAAGCCAGCCGAAAGGCATAAGAAAAACAGGCAGGCAGGTGGTGTCGAGTAAAATAGTGACCGGCTCGGTGCACTCTTCTTTAGCCCATTTCAAAATAGCGTCAACATCGTGGAACATCACTTCGCCGCAATTGGTCACATTGTCGCAAATGACCAGATTGGGCTTGGCCAGTCGAAGAGAGGCAAGAATATTGGCACCCGGATTATTCATATCTACTTGAACGAGATCCGGGAAATAACCGCGGGACAGATGAATATTTTCAAAATACATCGGCATTACAGCCATGGCGCGCACATTGAAAGCAATATTGGATTCATGCGCTATCCACTGCAGCACAGTACTGAACGAGCCCATGCCGCTATTCGACAAATAAGCCTTTAGATTTTTGGCACCCAGGTGAGAAAGATATTCGTCTACGAATTCTTTTTCATAACTCAACGCCTCTAGATGCCCGTCGCGCTTATAGTCAAGCACGTGCTCGCAAATACCTTTGTTGAGCCGATTCTCGAAAGCTTCATAAGTGGAATCATAAATAGGACTTTGCCAGTCGCCCAGACACAGGGCTGTGCCTTTCTGACGATAAGCGTTACGAATGGCATTCTTTAGTTCCAGATATTCCATTCGCACTTCATCCAGTAACTCTTCCAGCTTCTCGGAAGAACTGTATTTGCTGGCATTCTCAACAAGGTCAAGAATCCGGCGCTGTCTGGATTTTAGCGCCTGTACTTCCTGTTTGTAATTAGTGTAAAACCAGCCTGAAAGGTCCAGTTCATCCAGACAAGACAGATCATTTATAAGATGACGAATCTCAAACAAGTCATCCACAACATCATCCATATTGTTTGGTGGATACTGCCTGAAGTCAGCCTGATGCCTGCGCAAAGGTACGGCATGTCTGCGGACTGATTT
>CAZEQP010000155.1:0-6853 GCA_964514345.1 uncultured Candidatus Obscuribacterales bacterium | reverse complement strand
CCCATGGAGGTATCGAAGAGCCGTAATGCGAAGATGTCACCATCTTGCCTGAGCGTTTATCAACCCAGAGCGAACTGGTGGCAAGCGGTCCGGCCCAGAGAAGTGCTGCCGATTCGTCTCCGCACAAGCCGAGCACCTTGCTTCTTCCGTTGCTGGCCAGTTTCATCTGGTCTCCAAGGGTGGTGCCGTTCAAGGCTTTGGTTCCGCCTGCCACCCCGTTTGCTCCCACCATGCGGTTTGACGAATCTTGAATAGCTGAGCGATAGTCTTTCTTGCCCCGGTCATACCATTTGTTTGAAACGATTCCGGTGGTCCAGGGATAGGCGCCTGTGGATATTATTGAATAGCCGGTAGCGGCATGAGTGGAGGCTGATCGGTTTAGACAGTTGCTGAACTGGGCGCCGTTTTCCATCAAGTACCGCAATCCTGACGAACTTAATTTGTCGCCGTAGCGTGATAAATAGTTGTATGAAAACTGATCGGCCACTATGAGCAGAACCAGTTTTGGTTTGGCTGACTGGTCTGCTTGAGCCAGGACAGGCAGATGAGCCGTTTGCACCAGAAGGAAAAGTAGTAAGAAAAACAGTCTTGCGATTGTCAAGAGAAGCCCTCCAAGAAATTATTTCTTGTTTCATGTGTTGAACCACGCATTTTAACTTATTGACCTACCTTAATTCAGCTTCAAATTACTTTGGAATTGCTGAAATATCCATATATCCTTGATATCCTCGAATTCCGTTGTGTAAAAGCGGTGGTCCGTTTTTATGAGTGGTCAGGCCAAAAGCCAACCGCCAGCGCAATTTAGAGATTAAATCGGAGTGTAACTATCATGGGCGAAGCAACAGCGCTTATCAAAAGAGCAGTATTAACCAGCGTAGGAGCCACTTCTAGTCTTGACCGTATCAAAGGCGCCCTTAACAACGCAATGCAAGATGTAGTCAAGATTGGACAGGACCTCGTTGAAGAACTGGAAGAGCAAGGCAAAGTGAAAACAGAAAATGCCCAGTCCTTCCTGAAAAACTTGCAAGATGAAGCCAGCAAAAAGACTGAAGTCATCGAGCAAAAGGTAACCGGAACAATGAGCGGTTCAGTAAAGAAAGTGGCTAAAGATGTAGGTCTTGTCACCAGAGAAGAATATGAAGAATTGCTTGAGCGTCTTGAAGCCATCGAAACTTCTTTGAATATCACCCACGAAGAAGGCGAAGGCAAATCAAAGCGCGCCAAATCCAAAAAATCGCAAAATCACGCTGAATAGTTCTAAATCAATTTAGAGCATATCCGGCGGTGGAATTATAGGGGACTCTTTCTTCCAGGAAGGGTCCCTTAAAACTGTGCCTGAAAGCTCAGGCAGGTCTTTTACAATCGGGCGGCGCAATTGAAACTCACCTGCCATACGAGGATAGTGGTCTTTCTTAATCTCCAGAGGCGGATTGAATTCGGCTTTCAAAAACTGAGCCGGACTGTTGGCTCCTATTCCTTTTAATGATGATTTTGTTTTGCGAAGATAATCACGTACAGTGGCTGTCCAGAACACTTTGTCTTTTTCAAGAGCACCTTGATTGTAGTAAAAAAGTTGATCTTGACTGATGGGCAAGCCGGCAAAAACGTATGGATTTTTATAACTGGTGTACATTTTGCTGCCATCGAGAAGCACAGTCACAGGATGGAGTGAAGGAATGGTTTCCACTTCAGCCAGAACCAAGTCAACCGGTTGTCGATCTATAGTGTCATTTTCAGCGTTTAGATTTTGCCAGGAATCAAGCACCGGCAGTTTTTCCAAAAGCCAGTAGCCACCATCTTCTGAGCCGATTGATTTTCCTTTTGCTCCTTCGATAATATTTTGATCCGAGATGGGATTTTCATAACTGTAAAAAACATCTTTTCTGCTCAACAAAAAACGTTTGGGTGCATTGTCCAGTTTGTGCAATCCCTGACTGCAATAATTTAAATTATGGCTTCCCAGTTCATATGTCCGAAGTATGGCAATCTGGGCATTGCGTGCGGCTCGTTTTGCAGTTTTAAAAACATTGAGCAATTCATCCAGTTTAGCTCTGTCTTGTTTTATGGAGGCGGAGATAGGTTCTATTTTATTTTGAATTTGAATTTGATTTTGATTTTGATTTTGATCTTTTCCGACTTTGACAGAGAGTGCTTTCAGTTCTTGCTCTCTGGATAACATCTGCATTTTTAAAGCAGAAATTTGAGCATTGGTATTTCCTGCCACCAGTTTTGCAATTTCAAATGTTTCAAGAGCAGCCAGATTTGTTTTATAGAGAGAGGTTAAATAATCCTGGACAAGTTTTTCATCGTAAATTGATCTTCCGGCAATACTTGCCTTACCGTGCCGGTCTACGATGAGCGGAAAGGCATTGGCGGGAAAGTCTGCTGCATTTTCTTTATATTCAAAACAACTGGACAGTTTTCTTTTTTCCGCCTTGGGTTCTAAGATGCCGGAGTAAGCGGAGTCTCTAAGCAAACAGCTGTTCACCTGTTGTTTAACGACATTGTCAATTGGAGGAGGCGGAATTTCTTTTTTCATCAAGTTGGTAAGTTGCTGCGGGTCAATATTCTTTTTTGAACGAGACTGTCTAATCCAGTGGTACAGCGCTATAGAAAGTGCGTCGGACGGCTTGAAATTCGCTGTAACAGGAAGTCCGACCGGCCACAGATGCCCTCTGCCGGGAACATCTCCGTTAATTGCTTGTTGCCATTGGCTGTCTTTTTGCCAGAAAGAGTTCTGCAAGAAATCGCTCAATTTCATATGAGCCGGCAGCCCATCTGGAAATCGGAAAGAGAAAAATAAGGAAGGATTTTCCTGAACGAAAGAATTTATTGTGGCGCAGGTTTGTTTAATTATGCGTCTTTGCGCCGAAGTGTTGTCTTTTTGTTCTATGACCGTTTCTATCATCAGAGTGGATGGTATTGCATTCGGTGCAATAAGAACGAAATGCTCCGGCTCGAAAGTTACTAATTTGTCGTATTCTTTGTGAAAATAGATCACTTGATCGATACAAGGCACAGGAAAATTGATTTTGTAGAATCCTTCCTGAGCAAAAGGTTTGTTTTTATCTTGTATGGGAGCGGTAATATTTGAAAGACCTTCTTTGTTCTGAATACCTGCACCCAGTGAGATTTTTAGACTGTACAATTTACTGCCGGCAGGAAGCGATCTGTTGATTGAGTTCAGTGCCAGAGCGTATATAGAACCGTTTTCTTCTACTGATTTTTGCAACAAAGTTCCCAGCTCTTGTTCGATTCTATTAAGATTATCCAGATCGTATTTTGCAAAAATCTCTATCGGCCACTTATGACCATTAGCTTCGGCAAACAAATAACCGGAGCGGATAGAGCCTTTCAATTCATTTATATCTTTTATTTTGACCGAACCGAAGTCCGGATAAGAAATAGAGATCCCGGATAATTCTTGCGCCACCAGTCGTGCTGTTCTATCAAGCGGATCTTCTTTGAGCTGAGATTCGCTAACCCGGGTAAGGACAGACATATAAAAAACCATAAGGACACCCACGGCAAGCGTGCTCAAAGCAACATAAAGGGTGGACTTGTCTTCTTTATCCGATGTATTGACTGGGCTCGACATGTCCTTATGATAAGCTAAGTTAGCCTGATCTAAAACAATGAACAAAATCATTCTGATATTTCTATTTTTTATTCTGCAAATCAATCCTTTTTGCAGCGCCTCTGTCCAACCCAGAGAGCAAACGGATATAAGTGCTGTGCATGCCCTTATCCAGAAGTCGCAACTGCACAAAGCGCGCGAAACGATTGATTCTTTGCTTCTCAAATATCCGCAGAACCCGACACTCTTGCTTGCGTCTGCCGACCTTTATTTGAGAATGGGACAAAAAATGCTGGCATTGTTTGAATTTGAAAAGGCACGCAAACTGAAACCGGATGACGCACAAATATATATTGCTCTGTCAAAGCTGCATCTGGAAAATTTCAGCGCCGACACAGCTCTTGCCATGGCAAGACAAGCCTGTCACCTGGATCCCAATAATCCCAGAGGGCAGGAAGCTTTGATACTGGCTTTAATGGCAAACTCTTTTTACGGCGAAGCAAATTCACGAATGAGAGATTTACTAAGTACTCATCTGGAAGACCCAGATGTGCTCCATCTGGCGTCACTGGTTTATATGAACAACTCCAGACTGGAAATGGCGATAAATTTGTTGCGACAGGCAATAAAGCGAAGACCGACTGAGCGACCCTGGCTTCTGGAGTTGGCTAAGCTTTATCAGGAAAAAAAGGAATACGGCGAAGCGCGTGAAGTTATTGAAGATTACCTTTCTCTGGAACCGGATTCGGTGGAAGGTCTGCAAGACTTAGCCTGGCTTCTTGAGCATCGGTTGCACGATTATGGACAGGCTGAATTTATTTACACCAGACTTTTGCAACTGGATCCATTAAATTCAACGGCTCAAGCCGGTCTTAATCGACTTGAAGTGAAGCAAAATGATGTGGCTGCCAAATTCAAACGCAGTCTGCACAGCTATTTTCATCAGCTGTTTTTGTGGTTTTCCAGTCCTTTTCAGTCTAAGCAGGAACGGCTTTACTGAGCACCCGTTTGGGACCGTGGATGGGGTCTTCGATGATTATTGTGTTGTCGCGCTTGGGACCGACGCTCACAATCGCCACCGGCACATCCAGTTCTTCTTCAATAAATTCAAGATATTTCTGGGCTGCTTCGGGCAAATCGCTGAATTTGCGGCAATTTACAGTGGACTGGTTCCAGCCTTTCATTGTTTTGTAAACAGGTTCCATTTCTTTGAACATGGCTCCGATGCTGGGCAAATCGCGATAAACTTTGCCGGTTTGCTTATTCTTGTATTCTACGCAAACTTGAATCTCTTCAAAGCTGTCGAGCACGTCCATTTTGGTGATGGCAAGACAATCAAGACCGTTGATGCGAACGGCATAACGTCCCAGCACCGCATCGAACCAGCCGCAGCGGCGGGGACGACCGGTAGTCACACCCACTTCGGCTCCGATTTCGCGAATACGATTGCCTTCTTCGCCAAGCAGTTCGGTCGGGAAATAACCTTCGCCGACACGAGTCATATATGCTTTGGATACGCCGATAACCCGGTCGACTATAGTCGGCCCGATTCCGGCTCCCACGCAAGCTCCGCCGGCCGACGGGCTTGAACTTGTCACATAGGGATATGTGCCGTGATCAAGGTCAAGAAGAGTGCCCTGGGCTCCTTCAAACAAAATGTTTTTGCGGTCGCCTACAGCTTCAAAAATAAGGGCGGAAGTGTCACAAACATATTTTTTGATTTTCTTGCCGTATTCCAGATATTCTTCCAGTATCTGATTGACGTCTAATTGAGGCAGGTTGTACATGCGTTCGAAAAGAACATTCTTCCGAGGAACCATCCACTCCAGCTTTTCTTTAAGCACAGCCGGATTGAGCAGGTCTTCGACACGAATTCCGGTTCTGGCGCATTTGTCGGCGTATGTGGGACCGATTCCGCGTTTGGTGGTTCCGATTTTTTTGTCGCCTCGGCTTTCTTCTTCAGCTGCGTCAATCATCAAGTGGTAGGGCATTGTGACGTGGGCGGCATTGGACATTTTCAAGTTGGAATCGTCCAGCCCGCGGTCGATCAGAGCCTGCATTTCGGTCAAAAATGCTTTAGGGTCGATGACCATACCAGGACCAAGTATGCATTGTTTGCCTTTGTACACGATTCCTGAGGGAATCAGGTGGAATTTGTAGGTTTCATTGCCCACAACTACAGTGTGTCCGGCATTGGCGCCGCCTTGATATCTAACCACCATATCGGCGTTCATAGCCAGAAGGTCGGTTACTTTCGCCTTGCCTTCATCGCCGAACTGAGCTCCCACAACAACTACATTTGCCAAGGTCCTAAATCCTATATATATCCAAAACCAAGCTAGTGTAGGCTTCAAGCCAAGTGCTGTCAATTGAAAGGAGCTGATTTCGAAGAATATCTAAGTTAACTTTACTTAGAAATCCCTTAGAATCGTAAGATTATTGACCTCTTGTTTGTCCCCGATTGAGCGATGTGATACTGCCGGTGAAGTCACTTTTCAGTACAGCCATTAATGAAAAACAGCCTCTGGCTGCATCTCTGCTGACTCGCGCCATTGCCACCGGCCGACTGGCTAACGCTTACATCTTGACCGGTTCCAATAGGGAAGACAAGCAAGAACTGGCTCTGGAACTGGCTTGTATCCTCAATTGTCTTAATACTACAGATGATACCGCAAGCTCCTGTCCCGCCCGTTTCGGAGCAGAAAGTGCCTCCTACTGTCAGAATTGCCGGTTGATTCGCTTTCAAAAGCACCCCCAGGCATATCTGGAACTGCTTTCTCTGGATCCTGACAATCCAAATTCAAAAATACCAGTAGAAAAGGCAAGAGAACTGGCTTTTGAACTGACAAAAACCTCGCCTTTCTTTCGAGTCATCTGGCTGAGCGACGCCAGGCAGGAAATATTTCATCGACCAGCCGCCAATAGTTTGTTGAAAACGATAGAAGAGCCTAAAAACCGCTGTCTCTTTCTATTGCCCGCTCGCAGCAAAGAGCTAGTTTTGCCCACGATAGTGAGCCGCAGTCAGGAGATTCCCTTTGTTCAGAATCAGGCGTCCCTTTTGCTTGGGGGGCAAGCCGACAACGAAAAGGACCAAGAGATATCGCAATGGTCGCGCCTGCCCTTTTTTCAGTGGCGAAACAGCGCCAGAGCCACTTCAATAACAAGGCAGGAGGCACTGGAAGTGTCGAGTCTGGTTTATGGCATCATTTCAAAACAAACGCAAGAAACCGCTTTCGAGGAAGATCCTCTGGACAGGTTGGTTCTGCTTGAACTATC
>CAZEQP010000154.1:0-6899 GCA_964514345.1 uncultured Candidatus Obscuribacterales bacterium | reverse complement strand
GCAGATGACTTAGCTGAAGGAGTTGCCGCCTGGGCCTCTTTTATTGAAATAAGCGAGAGGAGGCTTATCAAAAGAGCGATGGCTTGTCTTTTCTGTTTAGCGATCATAGTAACTGGTCCTACGTGTTTTAAGCTGCAAAAGGGGAATTCTCCCATGTTTGCGTTGACTTTGCATGCTCGCCGGCACTAGATTATCCCTATATTTCCACTCATTTTGCCAGCGCCCAAACAAAATCATGCTCAACCGTCCAGCACCAACTCCCGCCCCCACTCCTTCTGATTCCGGATTAGCATCCGGCAACCCTGAGTTTGGCGGTGCAACATTTACAGCCAGTATGGAATCGAATCTTTCAGCCAAAGCGGATGTAATGGGTGCTCATCATTACTTCCAGATGCAAACAGCAAGCGGCGCCGAATCTGTCATGCTGGGAAAAATGGAAATAACAGGATTGGCACCCGCCGGTGATTCTTCAATAACTGCCGCATTGATTGCCAAGGTGAATGAAGCAATTTCACCGGTGATAGGCATGATCATGAAATTGCCGGGAGCCCTTGGCTTTATGCATTCATTCTTCGAAGCGCTGGGCAGTTTTCTTCTGGGCAACATGAATTTGATGGAAATGTTCAATCCCATGATCCTCGGTCAGCACGCTGCCGCCAGTTTCGTCAAAGTTGGTGAAAGTATTGGAACCAGCCTGGGTTCAAGTCTTTCTCTTCTTCCCGGACACGCTCCTATCTTTGAAAGCATGAATCATTTGGGTCAGTCCAGCTTTAATCTTGGTCACAGTGCCGGAGATATTCTTTCGATGAAGTTGAACACTTCAATTTCAGGAGCACCTCTCAGTCATTTTCGTATTCATGATAATTTCACTCAGAACTTACACGGCACAGCTTCCATGCACAAACCGATCTTTGAAGGTAATAATGGAATATTGTCCGGTCCATCACTTTCCGGTCACAGCATGGCTGAGCAAATGGCGGGACATTCAAGACTGTTTACCGACGGGTTGGCTCAAACTTCAGTCAAAGGAATGGGTCAAAGCGCCAATTCCATTAACACTTTTATTTCAAACAACACCAATAGTGCCGCTTCAAACAGTTCACTTGTGGCTGAAACACCTAAATTTGACTCCGGTCAACAAATGACTTTCCAGGATGCCGGATACAAAATGTCATCTCAAACTGCTGATACCGCTGCCAATGCCAGCGCCGACTTTGGTCCTTCCGGCAAAGTGTCTGAGGCTATGGGCGGTGCCAATCCCAATCTGATTGCTTCTAACTTCAACAACGCACCCGGTTTGAATTTGCAGAGTGCAGGAGCGGCTAATGCAGCCAATGCAGTTCCTAATACCGCTTTAACCGGTTTGAAAGCAAAACAATTAAGTTTTGAAAGTTTGCAACAAAATGCCGGTCAGTCTTTAGCCAAACCAGAATCGGTTTCTCACGCGGCCAAACCGAATGTAAATTCGCATTCACACGCTGCGCCTAAAATTCATCACAAACAAATAGCACACGCAAAACCGGAAACAGTGCAAGCGGCAAAAGCACCGGAAGCCATGCCTGAAGTTTCACCGCAAGCGCCCGGCGAAGCACAAGCTTATACCGTTCAACGTGGCGACACTCTCTGGGATCTGGCTAAAGAACGGCTTGGAGACGGTACTCGCTGGCATGAAATTTATGATATGAACAAAGACCTCATAGGCTCAAATCCTGATCTTATTCATACCGGAGCACAGCTGAATCTGCCTGGAGCCGCCGGATCTGATCTAGCTCATTCATCAGCCACAAGTTACACAGTTCAGCCCGGAGACAATCTGTGGAATCTTTCCAAAAAATTCCTTGGTGACGGCAAACAATGGGGCGACCTCTATAGTATGAATAAAGACATCATAGGCGCCAACCCGCGTATGATTCAACCTGGACAGCAGTTACAGATAGGAAATGGCTCTGAGACTGTGGCAGGAAACTCAGGTATGGCACCACAAACTATGGACCAGTCTTCACTTAGTTCAGCTTCCGGAAATTCAATGGATGTCGGTCAAGCAGCCTCTCAAACCCAGATCTCTGCACCTGAGGCACCGGTGCAAAATGCTCCTGCACCTCAAAGTGAGGCTATGACACCACAGATTGAAAGCATGTCTCCCGGCGCAACCAATAATACTTTGAGCAGCGCGCCTGCAAGCGTTGATCCTGCTGCAGCTGCCACAGGCTACTCTAACAACGCCGGTGCGGCTCAGGCAGCCACTGTCAGTCCGGTATCGATGAGTCTGGGCAAAGACTTAAAGAGTTTGTTTAAGTCTTAAACAGGCTTGTTCAACTGCTTTTGAAATATCATGCAAACCAACTTTTTTACCTGAGATTTTTTGCACAGGAAAGACTTGAGCGGCATTATCAACAAAGTCATAACCCGATTCATTTATCCCGGCTGGAAAAATCCATAATGCTTTATTGTTGTGGCGGCACATCTCAAGTATTTTGCCTGTCGCTTTTCCCTGAAGTGATTGTTGGTCAAAAGAGCCTTCACCTGTTATGACAATGTCTGTCTGGTGCATTTTTCCCTGCAAATCAAAAATGCTCGAAATCCAGTCGAATCCTGAAATTATTTGGGCACCAAATACGCAGGCCAGTGCAAAAGGCACACCGCCTGCCGCTCCTGCTCCTCTAAAATCAAAATTTGTATTTGATCCGGTTGATTTAGCCAGTAATTCACCAAAGTGACGCAGTCCCTCATCCAGAATTTTCACCTGCTCGGATTTGGCGCCTTTTTGTGGAGCAAAAACATATGCCGCGCCATCAAGTCCAAAGAGAGGATTATTCACGTCACAAGCCACTTTGAATTTGCTTTGACGCCACAGAGGATTTATCCGGTCTAAATCAATCTTTTCTATTTTGGAAAGATTTCCGCCACAGGGCAATAATTCTTTTCCGGATGAGTCAAAAAATTTCACCCCGGCAGCGGCCAGTATTCCTGTGCCACCATCTGTAGAGGCGCTGCCTCCTACTGTGAGGATTATGTTTTTCCCTCCTTTTTCCAGCGCTTCATTAATCAACAATCCAGTGCCGTAAGTATTTGCCGAAAGGGCATCAAGTTTTTTCAAATGCTGTATGCCGCTTGCCTGAGCCAGTTCAATCACAACATTTTCTTCGTCATCCAGACAAAAATAAGCTGCTTCCAGTTGGTCATTTAATGGACCGGGAACCGACATTGAATAAAGCTTTCCGCTCAATAAGCTGGAAATTATATCTATAGTGCCGTCTCCGCCGTCTGCGACAGGAGCCAAGGTGCACTGCGCCTCCGGAAAAATATTTTTTATTCCGTCACGCATTGATTCAGCCACTTCTTTGGCGCTGAAGGTGCCTTTATATGCGTTGGGCATTAGCAGGAACTTTTGTATATACACTTTCTTAAATTTCGAATTTGCCCGGTTTCAAGATTCTAATTCGGTTTACTCACAAAAGGGCAAGGGCAGATCAAATTATAGACGACCACAGAATAAAGTCCTTAGTCAAATGTCCGGTGTATTTCGTACTGGAGGAATTGTCATGTCACGCAAAGAAGAATTGACTTCATCATCATCACATTTGTACAGGGAGCAGGCACGCCAGAAACTTCCGATTGAATTATTGAGAGAAGGACTGAATTTGAATCCTTATAAGAACAATCAAGCCTGGCCCGGCAGAAACTATATTCTGGTGGGAAATTCATTCAATCTGGACAGAAATTTTGTCGCCACCACTAGTGATACTAAACGTTCGGCTACAATCGCCATGGTCCTGGTGAAAGGAAGCAGCAATCGAAAATGTGTCAGTATAGAGGATGCTTTCAATGTGCCTGGATTTACCGAATGTTTGAGCCGCTTTGAATTTGACTGGCTGAAAAAACAGCCGCCCTCGACTTTAATAGGTCCGGCATACAATGAGCTAGGGGCATTGGTTCCTCTGTCTTTTGCCGTCTGGAGACGTCACCAGCTCAACTGAGCTTTTCGCCTGAAGTGTGCAATTGAAGAGTGCCCGGGCAACTGCCGTCCGTTACCTTCAAGAAAGGAAGCGGGCGGGAGTATTGTGTGTTGAGTCAGAGTTTCAGTGAAAAAATTTCATGGCAAAGAGTGCAGTTTCTTGAGCGGCGTTATTCCAGTTTGAGAAAAGCGCTGATTCTGCTTATACTAAGTCCAGGAATATTGACTTTGTTCTTCGGTATATCATTGCCATTATGGTTCATCAGCGCATGTCTTGCTGCAGCCGCCCGCATTTTCAAACAGCTCAGAACCATCGCGACTGAAATTAAAACTCTGGCTCAGGGATTGCAAGCAGAAGATCTAGTTTTCCAGTGGCTCAGTCTTTTGCCGCGTGAATGGCAGATTGAACGCAACATTATGGTGAATAGCGCCGATATAGATCTTCTTGTGACTACTCCCCAAGGAATTGTCATTGCAATTGAAGTGAAATCACACAAAGGTGAAATCAGACTTGACGACAATCAACTGGTCAGAGACGGAAACTTTAGTCTGGAAGGCGATTTTCTTGAAATTCTGCGCAAACGCTCTCAACACCTGGCCTTCATGCGCGAACTGCCTGCCATAACTTGCATAATTGTTTTTACTCAAGCCAAAGTGCATGTGCCGCAAGCAAGCATAGACGGCGTTTTTGTGCGTGATCTGTGCGGTTTAATACCACTATTGCATTCGCTTGATACAAACACCAGAAAATTCAACGCTTTGCGCACAGGCAAAAATCTGGTGCAAGTGGTGGCTGAAGAGCGGCAAACATATAAAATCAGTCATACCGAACATCTGGAGCAAAGGTTCGATGCAGCACCGCCGCCTCTGGGGCCCTTATTGAGTAAATTAGATCTTGACCCATTGTCACTTCCATTGTTTAAAGTTAAGAGTCAAATTTGCTACAAATGCAATATGCCTACAATAGTTTTTAATTGGCAAGGACATACACTTTATCCTGAAGAAATGCCGCCGCAACCATCACCCAGATCCATAAAGTATAGATATTGCAAAGGACTGAAAAGAAAATATTGGGTTAACACCTGTCAGACTTGCGGCGCCAAGCAAGGTGATTCCTTTCTATATAAAAACAAAAAACAAGAAAGTGACTGGGTCAGTCTTAATTTGTATCAGAACTGCGCTTCAATTGATTTATGAAACTTCCAGTTTGTCCACTCTTCTTTCGTGACGGCCGCCTTCAAATGCTGTATCAAGCCAGGCTTTGACTATGCCCGGTATGGCTTTAGCGTCTGTGGTGCGTCCACCCAGACAGAGTACATTGGCGTTGTTGTGCTGTTTTGAAAGTCTGGCCATTTCTTCGGTGAAAACAAGCGCCGCTCGCACTCCTTTCACTTTGTTTGCGGCGATGCATACACCAATCCCGGTACCACAACATAGAATGCCCAGTGAATCCTGACCTTTCACCACCGCATTTCCCACGGCGTGTGCATAGTCTGGATAGTCGCAAGACTCTTGATTATGAGTGCCGAAGTCATCGTAAGGGATGGACATTTGCTCGAGAGTCGATTTGATTAACTCTTTTGCCTCATAACCGGCATGGTCGCTTCCAATGGCAATTTTCAATTTAAATAAGTCCTTTGTTTTTGGCCATCAATATTATTTGAGTGCGGTTGGCGGCCGCCAGTTTGGCAATTATAGATTTGACCATGCCATTAATGATGTTTGTGTCGGTGTTATATATGTGGGCGATTTCTTCATCGCTTCGTCCTTTTAGAATTTGCTTCAGTACAAGCATTTCTTTTTCAGTCAAACCGAATTGATGCTCCTCAACGCTTGCTTCCACTACATCCAGCGTTTCAGGATCTGAATCTGGCAAATTGAGATTGGATACTTTCACTACAAAACCGGCAACTTTAGGATCCAGCCAGGATTTTCCGGCATGAACAGTCTGGACGGCTCTGACCAGGTCTTGCACAGGAATGTTTTTTACACAATAGGCATCGGCTCCGGCAGCCAGGGCGGAAAGTGTCTGCTCGGCATCGTCAAATGACGTGAGCATGACTATTTTACAGGGTAATTCCATGTCTTTGAGGTGCCGAGTAGCTTCAACACCATTCATTTCAGGCAGACCGATATCCATGATTACTACATCGGGTCTGAGGGACAAAGTATTTTCTACCGCTTCTCTTCCTGTTGTAGCCTCACCTATGACTTCCACCTGTTGAAATTTCAAAAGAGAAGTTTTCAGGCTGAAACGCATCACTTCCTGGTCTTCCACCACCAGAACTCTTATTCTGTATTGCTCTTGGCCTTGCTGGCTCATTTTTCCCCAACCAATTGTTTATGCATTTAGAATATCACGTGCCTTTTGTAGGCTACTTTACAAATTAAGTAACTTCTACTGCAACATTAGAAGGTCTCGCCGCTCACAGGACATATTCCTGTGTTATTCTTGACAAGCGGGCGATAAATTTTTTACGAGGGATTTTTGTGTCATCTGCTTTTCAGAATCCTAAACAAGCCCTGGAGCAAAACCTGGGCAAAGACTTCACTTCGACTACTCAGGAGCTTGAATATCTTGGCTCTGCGCAAAAAATACAAAAACGCATAAACGAGCTTGAAGCCGAACTTTCTATATTGAAAGAAGAGCTATTAAGACTGGACAACCTGCAAAATCTGAATATAAGCGTCAATGAAGAGCAAGACAGCTTTGTCACCGCCTTTCAAAAAGAAATTTTTATGCTCACTAAAGCCATGCCCCACATGGTCTGGCTGGCCGACTCGGAAGGTAAGTGTTTTCAGGCTAATGAAAGATATTATGAATTTACCGGATTGAGCGAAGAATCAGATGACGGCTGGTCCTGGATGAGAACGATGCATCCGGAAGATCTTCCCAGAGTAACCGATATGGGCACACAGGCAGCTATAAGCCGCGAGCCGTTTG
>CAZEQP010000153.1:0-6906 GCA_964514345.1 uncultured Candidatus Obscuribacterales bacterium | reverse complement strand
TTTGCCATTTATTTTCTTTTTTATCTTACCACCTTAATTGACATTCACGATCTCTGGTTCACTTTTTTTTTACCGGACTTTTACTCACACAGGAGCGACCTTGCACTTTGAATCGACCGGAAAGACGAATGGTATTATATGTAGTATCAAACAAAGACCTGTTAGAAACTATTGTATATGGTGGCGCGGGTGGTGTTTTGTTTGAGATAAATTACTAGAACTATTAGTATTCCAGCCGGAACATATTAACTACTAATAAATTGCCTGCACAAACCTAAATTTTCTAAGTTATTAGTATTCCTGTCTTTTCAATTCTTTCAACCTTCCAGGCGTCTACTGAACTGCAAACAACAAAAAATAATCCGGCAACCTGGTTGCTGGTAAAGACAGGTCCTATCTGCATTCAACGCCTGCAACAAAGTAAGAAAGGTCTCCAATGTCCAATAACAACGCGACTTCAAACTCGCCTGTTACCCGCGTGGTTTGTGCACTGGGAGCTCTCTGGTTCCTCGTCTTTTTCATTTACGGCGCATTCATCACCTCAAGCTCTCAAGCTCGTGGTGTGTCTGCCGTAGTCTGCATCATCGGTCTGGTCACAGCTCTCACGGCTGCCTTCTGGAATGGTGCAGTCGCTCATCACAGGGGCGGCGGCGAAGACATCGAGTAACGTGTTTTGGCGCAAGAAGATGACTGAATAAATCAGTCTCTTCTTGCGCCAGAACCGTATTGAATTTTTTTTTGCAGGTGTCATACTATGGGATGTAATAGTCTTCACAAAATGATTGCCTGTTATGCCTCATAAGATAAGATTGTGCATTCTTATTGATAAAGGATCAAAACATGCAACTGTTAGCCGAACGAATGCAATCAGAAGCCAAACATCTAGGCAAAGGCGTAATCAAAGTAGATTCATTCATGAATCACCAGATTGACCCTGTACTGATGCAAGCAATCGGCCAGGAGTTTGCCACTCGTTTTGCCGGCACAAACCCGACTAAAATCCTCACAGCCGAAACAAGCGGAATAGCTCCTGCAGTAGCTGCAGGAATGTTTTTGAAAGTGCCTGTGATTTACGCGCGCAAACATAAACCAATAACGATGGCTCAGGATCCTTACAGTGAGAAATCAGTTTCTCCCACACATCAAAAAGAAGTGGAGTTTTTCGTTTCCACCGAGTATCTAAAAGCCTCTGACAGAGTACTTATTATTGATGATTTTCTGGCTTCGGCTAAAACCATTGTCGCTCTCACTCAGCTGGTGGAAAAGAGCGGAGCAGAAATAGTAGGTGTGGGCGCTGTAATTGAAAAGGTCTACACCGGAGGCAGACAACTCATTTCACATCTCACTGTACCAATCGAAACGCTTGCTGCAGTGATAGAGTGCCAGGGCGACAACCTGATCTTGAGAGATTAGAAGATTGAAGTTGAATTGATAAACCTTATACTTACTCCTGTTATTACTGTCCTATATAGTAATAACAGTTAAAAGAAAGAGGTGCAAAATAGGCTTGCTATTCCTCTTCCTGGCCACTCTAGGCTGCTAACCTAAAGAGCCATTGCGCTCAGCCTCTGAAGATGCGGTAGAGCCCTCCAAGCGAGATAGCCGACAGTGCGCTCGCCACATACAGCATTTCGGCCGTAGGCGTCGGGGCATTGTCGATCAGCCAGCTCAGCGCGCCGATGGGGACGAGCAAGCTGACGATAGCAACGCCGAAAAAGGTGCCCCAGAGGACATCCGAAATCAGCTTGTTGCTATTCTGCGTGGCGAAGATACCAGCTACCCAAACCTTCCCTACCCAGAACAAAGGGGCAAAGATGGCGAGGCAGACGAGTGCGGTATTCATTAGTTAGTCCTTGTATTTGCGTTCAGTCTTCAAAAATGGCCCGGTTAAAGGCCAAAAAGTACGAAAAGGGGAAGAAAGGCGCAGCCAGAACCCAAAAGGCGGGGTTCTGGCTGCATGTGCTGTGAGGTCACCGTTTAAATCGGTAAACACACACAGGGACTAGACTAATGCCCTTTGTCTAGTCCAACGATGGCGCTTGAGCGTTACGCCTTGGCAGGCGCGCTGCCCTTGTCGCCACCGCCAGCGGCGGGGGTCGCAGGCTTGTCGCCGCCGGCCGGAACCGTGGGCTTGCCAGCAGGCGCCGGGGCCGGGCCGGTCTCGTCCGTCTCGATGCCGGAGGTGTACTTGGCACGCGCGGTCCGCTTCTCGCCGTCGATGTCGGACGCGACTTCCATCGTCATGGACGTGGAGGCGCTGCCCTTGGCGGCGTTGCCGTGGACACGGGTGGTCTCGGTCTCGGCGGCGGTCTTGACGGTCTCGATACGGGCCTTGCGCTCGGCGTCGAGCTGGGCTGCGGTCTTGGCCATTGGAATGTTCCTTTCCGTTGTGAGCCCTTTAGGGGCTGTTTCGTACTACGATCACCTTCCTCTCCCGCTCAAAGCTCTTTCCAAAGTCAGATACCGTCCAGATACGCAAGTCCTATGGTGGAGACTTGGTATTTGCTTGAAAGCTACTAGACGGGATTTCTGGGTCTGAGGTAGGGTTGCTCTGAATATGCGGGAGACGAAGGATAATTTGACCTTATGCCTGGATATAGGCACGCTTCAAATTAAAAACCGTTAATGATCGAGGGTTAATCGATTAAATCAACCCTTAACGATTGGCGCAACTAGCTTAGTTTTTCGGTCGTATATGGCAAAAGCACACTCCTGACTGCGTCTTTGAATGAACGAAAGACTTGGGTAGGCGATGTGTTCTTATATAAAGGACAGAACTGTTCAGACTGAAACATAGAAGCCAAAAGTTTAGCCGGCAACTCCAACTGAACACCACCGCTTGATACGCGATTAGTGATGTTGGATTGTTTCAGTCCCTTGAAGAGAGGCGGTTCCAGATTCACACTAAAGCCGGACCGCTCAAGACTCTGTCCAATCTTTTCTTTGAGGGGTCGATTCAAGCCACCAATATAAATAGTTTGCTCACCCTCATTAAACATACAGTGAACAGACACAGCCGTCCTTGATCTGGCAAGGAGCCGGCTTAGTCTTTCATCGTGAAACCTGGTCGATGTTATATGCAGATCCAGGGGATTCACTTGAATCAGTCCCTGGAAATCGAACAGATTGAACTGCTTGCCGGCCAGCGCCTTTGCCAGTGCCGAAGTCCCGGGTTCGATGAATCCGCCGTGTGGGCTGATTATCGTAACGGGACTCAAACGATCAAGGCTGCGCACGCGATAGCTTGTTCCTTCCTTATGTTCGGCACGCATATCGGCCATCGACGGATATCTGTCTTTTCCTGCCTTTTGGGACATGAAACTTACTCCGTCTTGTTAGACAGTTTGGAGCCGGGATTGGCTGTTAGGTTCTAAGCTGTGAAATTGAAACTTATATGATTTGTCCTATATAAGGAAAAAGACGTGGGACTGTAAGATAGACTGCGCGAAAAAGCCAGTTCCACGCTTTACTACTTGTTCTTATATAGATTGAATTTTATTCGCTAGCGCGCTTAGCGCTACCACGTAACAATACTTTGACTGCGTCCAGTTTACTTATGTCATCCAGACCTTCGTCTTTGAAAACCTGTCTGATCAAAGCTACTCTTGCAGTGCTCAAGTCGAGTTTGATGATATCTTCATCCTGTACCAGTGAAAGACACCGTGCCCAACCTCTCATGCTGGGATCAAACAGAGCCCGACTGATATCTCCGTCGAACTGTTCATGGAGTTTTGCCACAAAGCCTCTGGCTAGAGTAGCTCCGGTTGGAGCCTGCGGTGTATCCATTGATATTGCAGAACGTCCCGCTCCCTTCGTCACCACTTGCGGTGCTAGCGGAGGCATTTCACCAGGCGGTGTGTATGGCTGCAAGTTGAACTGGGATCCCTGCATTTGTGGCTGACTTTGAATTTGACCTTGATCTTGAAACGGATCAGTGAAATAGTTCTGCTGAGCTTGCGCGGTCAACGTGTTGTTTGGTTTGCCATTTGACCATGTGGCATGAGTATTTTCATCCACTCCATACAATCCGGATCGCACCGGCCGAGTGCGTTGACGAGGTTGATACAGGGGTTCAGGATCATAATATGTCTCGGCACTGTATGGATAATTGGACGGATTCTGCAATGCATAACCGGTGTAATTGTAGTTATACGGAGATGCCAGTGCTCGCGTGCTTGCTCTGTACAAACTGTTTTGCAGCGTGTACAACGGATAAGCGCTGTAAGGTCCTCGATTGAGGAATGAAAAACCATAATAAGGCAGAAAAGACATCAGACCAGGCACAAAATTTCCATAGCCGCCTGGATAAAAATATGCCTGTGCCGAATTGTCGCCAATGAAAAGGCAGAGAGCAACTAGACAGACTGTTTTTGTTTTGAAGGCTTGCATGCCTTTATTTTATGGCCTGAACCTTCTTTTTAGAAACTATTTGTTTGAGAGCAAACAAAGTCATACCTATTTCACGTTCGAAAATGTAGCCCATATGCCCGACACGAAAAACTTTGTCTTTCAAGTCATCCTGCGCGTTTGCCACGATTATGCTGTAATTCTGTTTGAGCTCTTTTCTTATTTCAGGAACAGTCATACCCTCAGATGGCGGAACAAGTGCAGTCACACTGGGTGACGCCCACTCTTCTTTCACGAAAAGGCCAAGACCCAGTTCTTTAGCGCCATGACGCAACATGTCGCGCAATTTGAGATGGCGGGCGAAAATGGCTTCTTTGCCTTCACCCTTCATCATTTCAAGCGACCTGGCCAGTGCACGGATAAGCGAGACACTGGGTGTAAAAGGGGTTGTGTGCTCAGCTTGAAATTTTCTGTATTTACCCAGATCAAAATAAAATCGAGGAGTGGTGCAGTTTTCATAAGCTTTCCAGGCATCCTGCGAAACATACAAAAGTGATAGCCCGGGCGGCAGCATTAATGCTTTTTGACTGCCGGTAAAAACCATATCCAGATTCCATTTATCGATGGGGAGCGGGCAGGCACCATAACTTGTTACTGCATCCACAAGAATAAGCGCGCCTGCATTTTTCACTACTCTGGCAATACTTTCCAGGTCATTTATCACACCGGTGGAAGTTTCGTTGTGTGTCACAGTCACTGCTTTATACGAATTGCCTTTCATTTTTTCGGCAACCGCCTCTGCAAGAACGGCTTCACCATTGGCTACACGCAACCTGTCTACCTGGGCGCCGAAAGCTTCTGCTACTTTGGCAAAGCGTTCACCGAAAGATCCGCAGACAAGACTTAAGACACGATCACCTTTGTTTATGACATTACAGATAGACGCTTCCATTGCCCCTGTGCCGGAAGCTGTAAAAATCATTGGAGCATCTTTAGACTCGCCCAACCATTTGAGATCTTCAAGCACGCGCTCAAGGCACTGACTGAAATCTTCGCTTCTGTGTCCAATGAGTTGGCGGGAGCACTCCTGCAAAATTTCACTGGGAACGGGAGTAGGACCGGGAATCATCAAAAAAGTTTCGGCCCGGGTTGCTGACATATTTTTGGTCTCCTTTCTATTGAACTCCGACTAAATGCGGCGGTTCTAAAATGGGGAATTTTTGTTTGGACTGAGAAACCTTTTCCGCTTCTTCGCCTTCAAAGTGCTCAACTGCAACGATCACATTTTCATTTATCGAAATGAGCGCCATTTGCACTTGAGGATAGCAGTCCTGCCAGGTTTCGCAACGAATATTGTCGCAATTGTAATAACCGATAGTCTTTATAGTTGTGGCTGGATCAAAAGAAACGCTGGGACGGCAGTTTTCACCATCCCAGCGTAATTGGTCTCCAATTTTGTAAGCGTGATGAGCCACCTGTCCCAGCTTGAATCCAACGCCCGATACCACATCCTGCTGGCATGCAGGGCATTTTATTCCGCCGTAAATGGTGTTAAACAGGTGCAAAGGCTCTATCTACCGACTTTTTTGCTGCCAGCTTTTGCTCGGCAAGAGCATCGGCTGCAACATGGGGTGGGATGGCTTTGTTCTTGGAAGTTTCCAGAACATCCAGAATTGTATCGTACACCTTGGTTACTTTGGCAACAACTGATTCTTTGTTGTAACCATCCAGTTCAGCGGCAACGTTAATCAGCCCGCCGGCATTGATAGCGTAATCAGGAGCGTAAACAATACCTTTGCGGAAAAGCTCGATACCGTCATCATTGCATTCCAATTGGTTGTTGGCGCTTCCTGCCACTATTTTGCACTTGAGCATGGGGATTGTTCTTGAGTTGAGAATGGCTCCCAGTGCGCACGGTGAGAAAACGTCACATTCGGTTGAATAAATCTCATCCGGAGCAACAACTGTGGCGCCGAACTGTTCTTGCACTTTTTTCAATTGATCAGGATAGATGTCGGTGACAACAAGCTTGGCTCCGGCAGCTGAAAGATAGCTGCACAGGTGATAGCCGACATTGCCCACACCCTGAATGGCAACTTTGACGCCTTCAAAACTTTCACCCATTCCGGCGAATTTCAAAGCGGCTTTCATACCGCGAAAAGTGCCGAATGCTGTCATGTCTGAAGGATCTCCAGATCCACCTTCGTTGCTTCCACCTACTGCAAAGTCGCATACTGTGCGCATAGTGTCAATATCTTTGACCGTCATGCCGACGTCTTCAGCTGTGATATAACGACCGCTCAAAGACTGCACTGCTTTACCGAAAGCAATGAGCATTTTTTCGTTTTTGTCCACTCTGGCGTCGCCGATGATTACTGCTTTTCCGCCGCCCAATTTCAAACCGGCAACGGCGGCTTTATAAGTCATTCCGCGGGAGAGACGCAGTACATCTTTAAGAGCTTCCTGCTCGCTGGCATATTTCCACATGCGGCAACCGCCAAGGGCAGCTTCCAGAACAGTGCTGTGGATACCGATGATAGCTTTAAGTCCGGATTCCGT
>CAZEQP010000152.1:0-6907 GCA_964514345.1 uncultured Candidatus Obscuribacterales bacterium | reverse complement strand
CGAGGCAAGAGAAGCAGCCATGACTGCCTGGCAGGAAGCGGTGGCAGGCATGCAATGGCAAATGGCGCCTGTTCCTGTGACACGTTCTGTTTCGTCAGCTGATGTGATTTCGCTTGGCACAATGGAAAAAAGCGTGGAAAAAACCCGGGTAAAATTGAACATCGGTTTTCACAGTCACAATGATTTATTGAAAATCATGGTCCAGGTGCAGGATGAGAATCGCAATCCGGTAGCCGGAGTGGAAGTCGTATTAAAAGAAGTGGAGCGCGGTATAGTCTTGTCTATTAAAACAGACGAAGACGGCAATGTGCTCAACAACGCCATCAAACTTGATGACGGGCAATATCAAGTTCAAGTTGTTTGTAATGATCAAATAGTCGAAACACCGATATTTAAAGTTTAAGGAAAAATCTAAATGACCTGGCCGGTACTAGCTCTTTTGTCTGCGTTGTTTGCCAGTCTGGTAGCCATTTTTGGCAAGCTGGGCATGAAAGACGTGGATGCCCTCAGTGCCACCACTGTAAGATCGGTTATTATGAGCGTGGCTTTGATTGGTGTATTTATTTTTCAGTTTTCGCACGGTAAAAACGCCATCTCCACTTTCAGTTTTGATGTCTGGAAATTTGTCATATTGTCCGGGCTGGCTGGAGCTGCCTCCTGGATCTGTTATTTCCAGGCGCTGAAAATGGCTGATGCATCGAAAGTCGCTACGCTCGATAGAATGAGCCTGCTTATGACTTTTCTTTTCGCCATAATTTTTCTGGGCGAAAAGCTCACCTGGAAACTGGGTGTAGGAGCCATTATGCTTATCGCCGGCAGCTTCATTATTTGTTTGTGACTTAAAACCCGGCCTGACAGAAAGCTATCATACGAGCGATAGCTTCATCAGCATCCCAGTCTGACTTCTTATCGTAGCGGGCGCGGATTTGTTTTTGTCTTGTGAGAAAACAAACTATCAAACTGAGCATGAATTCAAAGCGCCATTGATAGTCTTCTTCAGAAAGGCCTGGCAGAACTTTTTTAAATGCATTTATAAATCGGTCGCGACAATGAGAATAATGTTTGTCGACCATACTGTAAATAGGCTCGGGTTCGGTCTGGGTGCGCCCGAGAAAAAGTGATAAGCTGTCGCCTTTTTTTCCCATTTTATGCACCAGTCGTACAGGCGGGTCATAAAAAGCCAGAAGTACATTTTGCAGGTTCAAATTCTTTGACTGAAGCTCAGTCGTAAGTCTTTCCAGCTGTTCGCTCACCACAGGGGCGGCAAAACGTTCGATAACAGCAGCGAATAGTTCTTCCTTGGTCCCGAAATGATATGCAACCGAAGCCACATTTGTTTTTGCATCTTTGATTATTCCGCGCAAAGATGTGCCGGCAAATCCATAAAGAGCAAAATGTTTTTCGGCAATATCTAGCAATTGCGTTTTAGTATTCTTCATCAAAATTGAGAATAACTTGACGGCTGAGGGCTGTCAACTGTATGATTCAATCATATGATTGAAATAAATTCCAAAAGACCAATAAAAGGGCGTATTCATGATTCTGAAAATACGGCAATAAATGCTCGCTACAAACTTGCCGACATCTTTTGTCAAGCCTGGCTCAGTCATGCCATCACTGCGGTGGTAAAACACAAAATTGCCGATTTCATAAATGACAAGCCCTTACATATAAATACTTTGAGCGATCTGAGTAGATTGCACAAACCTTCCTTATATAGGGTCATGCGCGCGCTTGCCGCCAATGGTATTTTTGAAGAAGTGCGAATGGGCGAATTCGCCCACAACGAGGTTTCGCGCCTGCTTTCGACCAGTGAAGAGTCCTGGGCGGCAATGGCTCTCATGTGGAATCACCCCATTTGTCTTTCTGCCTGGCAAAATTTTTCTGATTGTCTATTCGATGGACGCTCAGGTGTTGAGCATGCAACCAGCAAAAGTCTTTATCCGGCACTGAATGAAACACCAGGCGCCACCGAGGCTTTTGCTAAAGCGATGATCTCAAATTCGGTGCAGGCAAGTCACGCCATTGCAGGTGCCTTTCCATTTTCCAATTTCAAAAAGGTCATGGACCTGGCAGGAGGTGTCGGTACTTTACTGGTTTTGATCCTGGAGCAACATCAGTCATTGACCGGAATCTTGTTTGAAATTGAAGAACTTAAAGAATCGGCGCAAAATTATTTGCAGTCTCACAATATGCAAGAACGAACTCAGTTTGTGACCGGCGATTTTCATGCCGAAATTCCCGCCGGTTGCGACTTATATATGATCAAAAACTCGCTCTGGAATTGGGACGATAACAAGACCTTGGCTATTTTGAAAAATGTTCGCAACGCAATGGGCGACGATATCAATTCAAGATTTCTGATAATCGAATATATTATCGATAAAGAAAATGCCGAATGGGCGACTCTCTACGACTTGCAGATTTTGAACATGCCTGGCGGCAGAGCGCGCACCCGTGCCGAATATACCGAGCTTATCAACAGAGCCGGTTTTGCACTGGAAGAAGTGATGTATGTTCAAGATCAAACTATACTGGTTTCAGCACCTATATAGTTTTGAATTTTATATAGTCTGACAAATGCAATCAAATCAGTCGGATCAATTCACTCAATTTATTATGTCTCCTGTGGGGGCCTCAGTTTTCATGGCGGCAGGAGCACTTGCTATCCTGATTTCCTTTTACCTGTTCTGGCAAGGTGCAGGGCAAAGCAAATGGTCCGGCACTTATGGCAAAGTCACTTATGGTTCTGTATGCCGAGTCGGCCGTATGCCGTACCGGTATACTGTGCGGCTGGGTTACACATACAATGTGGAAGGCAGGGAATATGCGGGAAGTTGCGACATCAGCCCGGAGAATCCCACATCTGCCAATGACGCCAATGCCTTGATGGCGAAATACTGGCCAAACGGGCGGGCGCTTGAAATTTATTTTGATCCAAAACATCCTTCCAGTTCGATTCAGCATAGAGGCGGCACCAGCGGTAACGGTGCAGGCTTCCTTTTATTCGGAATTTTATTTATTGTTGCCGGAGTCGGCATCAATAGGGTGACTAAGAAGTGAGTTCGGGTCCCGAGGGTCTCAAGAAGAACTAAGCCCTGATCTCAGACCCGCGTTTATAGTGTAATCGACCTATTTTCAGGGACTTATAGTGTAATAAACCTATTTTGGTGCCCTTTTTTAGGTCTATTACGCTATAAAGGAATTTTGTCTTCCTGGACAATCCAGAGACGTGCCGAATGCAGATTGAGTTAGACCAGATAAGCGCCGAATTCGTCTTCGCGCACAACCTTTTTCAATTTGCGCATTGCCAGGTAAGAAATCTTGCCCACCTGATCTCTGGTCAATCCCAGTTCGGTTGAAATCTCACGCAGGCTGTGTTCTTGATCCATGCCGATTCCGAATCGCATTTTCACAACACGTCTTTCTTTTTCGGTCAATCCTTCCAATATTTGAGAAACTCTATCGCGCAGATATTTTGTTTCCAGATTGCATGACATTTCGCAATTGTCTTCGCTAACGATGGTATCGCCGATAGTGAGCTTCTCGTCGTCGGTAAGAGTGGCGGGTTGGTCCAGTGACAGGCAGGATTTTGAATGAGAAATGGCGGCTCTGATACGCTCGGGTTTTTCACCCAGTTCCAGCGCGATTTGTTGAACAGTCGGTTGTTTGCCCAGGCGCAAAGTCAGCTGGCAGCGCACTCGTCTTATTTTGGTCATCAATTCATTAAGGTGCACTGGCAGTCTTATTACGCGCGACTTGTTTGAAATGGCTCTATTTATGGATTCACGAATCCACCAGGCGGCATAAGTTGAAAATCTGTTTCCGCGATTGGGATCAAAATGATTCACTGCGTTCATCAAGCCGATGCAGCCTTCTTGGTACAAGTCTTGACTGGGCAGACCCTGGTCATAACGTCTGGCCAGTGTGCCGACCAGTTTCAAGTTGGCCATGATCAACGCGTCGGCGGCTCGCTTGTCGCCGGCTCTGGCGCGTCTGCCGAGAGTAGCCTCTTCCTGCGCGGTAAGTGTTTTGCCTTTGGCAACTGTGGGGACTGAAAACACACTTTGCGAATAAGCAAACATAAGAATCTCCTGGAAAGGTGCAAAAAATCATTCCAACCGGGGGCTGGTTGGTTGAATTAAAAGTTTGATTTGTCTGAGCTGTGATTCGTGAGAAAAGGAATCACTGTATTCAATGTACTACTTGCGCTATTTTGCACGCAAGTCGATTGTAGTCTAAAGGATGCAAAATAGATTAAATTTGAAAAGTTGCTGTCTTTGCCTCTATTTCAGGCTTTTCAGTGTTTTGAAAGCTCGATTCGCTTGTCCGGGAATATACTCTATTTTTTTGAAATGTATTCTTGCTGGTAGCTTAAAAGGTTCAAGCTGATAGTACATAAGCGTCTTGCAAAGTAATTTAAAGTTTTGTTGTTCACGCATCTTAGTGAATGTTACAATCAAACGCTTTGAAACGATGAAAGAACCTGCCCTTTCTACGCATCCGATTTCTCAAAGCGATCTCTGGCTCCAGAAGCTAAGTCGCAAGATATCGGTGATATATCTCACTCGCGCCGTTCGCACTTTCGCATTCGGCGCCATCTCGGTCATTCTTACTCTCTATCTGGTGCACAAAGGCTTTTCGCACTTCGAAATCGGCGCCCTCATATCTGCCACCTTAATAGAAGACGCCATCATGACTGTGTTTGTATCGATGCTGGCTTCAAAATTCGGCATGCGCCCGATCCTATTAATAAGTTCGCTTCTATTTGTGATGAGCGGGGTCGTGCTTGCCACCACCGAATCAAAACTCTTTATTGTCATGGCGATGATATTCGGCATAGTCAGTCCTGCCGGATTTGAAGGCGGACCTTTTGGTCCGATGGAACAAACACTGGTATCACAGCTGACCTTAAGACAGAAATTGACCAAGGCGCTTTCGGTCTATAACTTATGTGGATTCATCGGTGCCGGGCTGGGGTCATACCTTGCCGGTTGGGGCATGGCGCAATTTTCCACTCAAGAAGTGGGAATCGCTTTCAGTCGCATGTTCTACTGTTATGCGGCGACAGGATTATTTTTGTTCTACTTATATTTCAAATTTGATTTTTCAAAAACGAATGAAGTGCCGCTTGAAGCGTTAGAAAGTCCTTCCGGCCATGTCACCAGTCAAACAAAGAAAAATGTTTTCTGGCTGGCCAGCTTGCAAGCCATTGATGCTATGGGCGGTGGCTTTATACCGCAGACTCTGGTGGCTTACTGGTTTGTGGCCAGATACAATGCCAGTGCTGAATTTGTGGGAATCTTATTCTTACTGACTAACATAATGGCCGCCTGCTCTTTGTTGCTTGCGCCAATATTTGCCAGAAAATTCGGACTGCTGAAAACAATGGTCTTCACTCATCTTCCCTGTAGTTTGATATTGTGCGCATTGCCTTTTATGCCATCAGCCATGATGGCGGCTGTTGCGTTATTCATACGCAGTATTTTTTCATCGATGGATGTGCCTGTCAGACAGTCTTATTCGATGTTGCTTGTGCCAGTGGGTCAAAGACCGGCTACAGCGGCTATGATCAACACCACTCGCTCACTGGCTCAGGGGCTTGCTCCCATTGTGTCAGGTGGTGTCACAACAAGTGTGGCGTCAGGAATGTTTTTCTTGTTTGCCGGGGTGTCAAAAGTTTTGTACGACTTTGGGTTATTTGCCAAATTCAGACATGTGGACCCCGACATGAACCCAGGTGCCGATGAGCTTGCCACAGAATTCAGCAAATACTCCAAACAATATAAAGAGCCGCAAGAGCCGATCAAAGTCGGTGTGATGTTTTAAGTAGCTATTGAATGAAAAAGCGTGAAAAGTAGATTATTGAAAATAGTCCGATGTGGGCTATTAATCCTGCGATCCAGAGAATAATCGCGCCCGGCAGCCAGAGCATATAATATCTAACAACAGTAAGGGTCTCGGAAGCTGAGTCGCTGATTTTAGAATTACGAAATAAGCAAGCAAACATAGCCGACAAAATTGAGAAAACCCAGAGTCCATGGATAGTGATGGGAAGCCATAGAGCATCGATTGTGGTGTGAAAAAACTGCAGAGCAGAACTAAGATTGAATCCAAACAAAATTGTCAGAACGGCGCTCAATGTGCTGCACAGCAAAATGATCGGAACGATTTTGTTTTGAGTCCGTTTAAACATATAATAGATTGCGATCACTGAAAGCAGTAACGGGACACCCAGTAATAGAGTAAACATGTCCATGTCAATTCACCAGCTCCATCCTAATAAAGTGCCTGTTTTCCGGCGCGCTTCTCTACATATTGATAGCATTTGGGAAACTGCTTTGCCATATCCATCGAGCGGTGCGATGTCTCTGAGCTGAAAAAGCAGTGAAACAGTTCGGCGAACATTTCTGCCGGTCCGGCTTCCCCTTCTTGCAAGTAAACTTGATAGGCGAGGCGCATTTCGTTTGTCAGAGACTTAGTGTCTTCGGCGAAAGCTTTTTTGAATTCTTCTGAAGTCGAGCAATAATTCTGATGGTCGAATGCGTGTCCGAATTCATGCACTGTTATTCCTTCGGCTCCCTCATTGCGTGTCATTGGCTGATTGCGCCAGCCGTTGCGCTCGCCTATAAAAATAGTCCGGCGCATATCGTCATATCGACCGGGGCAGTTGTCCCAGCCGCCGCCATGTGTATAGCCGCTTGGTCTACCGCGAGCAAGTCCGGGATCGGCATCTATGAGTGAAGGAACGATTCGCAGTTTCAAGCCCCCTTGAGCCAGTTTTTCTCTGATTTTTTTCGGGATTTTCAAAACGGCTTTGTTGACTTTTGCTTCTATATAGTCGGTGTCATTGCTGCGTTTGCCGATAATAATCGGAGGCGCTTCTGGTTTGGTTTCACCCTTTGGT
>CAZEQP010000151.1:0-6955 GCA_964514345.1 uncultured Candidatus Obscuribacterales bacterium | reverse complement strand
CGCGCTCCCCTTGCCGGTTTCGTCGATTTGAGGCAATACATTTATATAGAGAGTTAGTCGTCTTTTTCTTCTTTATCCATTGCTTCTAAATGCTTCTTAGCTATAGAGTTATGACGATCCAGTTCGAGCACTTTTTCGAACTCTTCTTTTGCTTCATCTCGTGAGCCGACTTTCTCAAGAGCAATACCAAGTCCTAAATGAGAATCAACAGACTTAGGAGTCAAAGTCACCTGATCCCGCCATCTTTTCACTAGCGGCTCAGTTTTAGCGCGGCTCAGAATTTTATCGTACTTCTCTTTATATTCACTACCGCCGCCATTTTCTGAAAGCCAGCGAAAAGCTCCGGCTGCTGTTTGCAGATTGAATTCCTTCTCCAATTGCTGCGAAAGTTTTTTCACTGTATCGACAGGTGAAACACTGCTGCTTTGATTAAATGCTGTATCAATTTTTTCTTTCACCAGCCAGTAGTCTGGTTGCAAATAATAAGCTTGAAAATAATATTTCAATACATCACTCAGGGGATCCGCTCCTTTATCCAAAGCCAGTTGTTTCTCTCCTTCGGCAAGCAGAGCATCGACCAGTTTTCCGGTGAAAAATCCTTTTGATTTTTCGCTGCCGGTGTCCAGGGCATTCTGGAATTTTTCAATTGCCAGAGCAAAATCTTTTCGAGCAAAAGCGTGCTTTCCTTCTTCAAAAACACGATGTGCGTCTAGAGTTGATTTGTAAATACGATTACGTTCTTCTTCACTTATTTTGGCGTGCTGATTATAGTCAAAATTAAATTCGATAGTTACTTCATCCGGCCAGCCTTTTTCAAAAATGCGGAAAGGTTCTGCTAGTTTCACCGCATCCATGGCTGCTTTATCCGTCAGCTGAGCTCCGGAGCTTTGAATGATTTTCAAGCCTTTTACTTCGCCATTTTTTTTGATATTAAAACGCACTTCCACTCGCGAACTTTTGTTTGCACGTGGTGGTGCCCAGGAGCCGCGCAGCCAGGACGACACGGTATTCATATAGTGACTGTAGTCAATTTTGTCTTGTTCCCAATGTTTTGGCCAGGCTTTTAAATTGAGTTTTTTCAAAGCGGCATCGATAGTTTCTTTAGCCGTAGATTCAGATGCCCCTTGTGAATAAATCATTTCGGTGGCAAGAACAATTGCCACTTCCGGTTTTCCGTCTTCTAGAGCTTTTGCCGCATCTTGGGCTTGTTTAGTTACATTGGCGCGATAAATACTTGTGATAGCTTTGCCCTTAAGTAAAACTATGTCACGGGCATCATTGTCGTAAAATGTGGCGTAACAAACATCATCGAGCATTTCTTGAGGGTCATTCTGATGAGTTTTTGCCCGGGCAAAATATGCTTGCGCCAGATCTTTGGCTACCAAATCATCGGTGCCGGATTGATAATATGCTTTTTTCAAAGTATCAATCGACTCTTGATATTTACCTGACTGCAAAAGGTCTTTGCCTGAAATGCGCAGCTTCATCACTTCTTCTGAAAGTGCAAAAGCTGGCAAGCTCAGACAAAGACTTGCAGCAAAGAGAAACGCCAGATTATTTAGCGGTTTATTTTTTAGTTTCGCCATAGATAGATAGTTTGTTTCCGAAGGGGTCGCTGAAGTCTGCAGAATATCCTACATGTAAAGGAGTGGAGCATACTTCGTGCGGTTCGCCCTTGAATTCGACACCTTTGCCTTTGAGTGCAGTGTAGGCATCTTGAATATTGTCGACTCTGAAAACAAGTATCGGTGCCATAGTTTTGGCGGTAGGCTGTTGCATGTCGAGTTCGGCAGCATGCAGGGCTATTGTTGTGGGACCGGATTCAAGCTCCACCCATCCGTCTTCTTCCATTTTGACACTGAAGCCCAGTTTTTCTTGATAAAACTTGGTGGCATTTTTGGTATCAGGTACATAAATAATGACGTAAGAAAGTGCTTTGATTTTGACATCTGTACTGGCAGGCATTTGGTCACCTCGTGGCATATGTGTTGATGGCGCAAAGTATATAAGAAAGCCAAAGAGCTTGCCTTAAAAGACAAGCTCTCCAGAGGGAGGAAAAGGCAAAGATCGACAGGGAGTTACTACGTTAATTTGACAAGTTGATGAACAGCCATTTCGCTCCATTTTTCGCTAATGAGAACGCGAATGGCTTCTACGCTTTGCAGGAGTTTGTTTTTACTGTCAACAATTTCTCCGTCAATTCGCAGTTGTGGTGCATCCATATTTGTACAATCCGCCTGGTCTTCAACCAGCTCTACAGGCAGAGGCAGTCGTTCTTCAGCTATCACAATCTGAAGAGTATTCAGGGCCTTCTTGTAAGATGTGCAACCGGGTGCATATAGAAGTTCTACGCGCATAGTTAAATAACCTCCTTGCTGACGCTGAAGGATGCCCTTTTATTGATTGGAACGCCTGACCAATATAAAGCGAACCGCCCATGGGGAGAGGCTGGCACGAAATATAAAGGAAATATGAATGCCGAAATAAAAGTATACACGCAACCACTCAGTTGCCAACATTATTTCTGTCGGAATGAGCTTAATTGCGTCTAATCTGTCGAGAAGGCAGTCGACAAGGCGCTTTTGAGAATCGATCAAATGCGAGTCAAAGTCTGCTTTAGCTTTGCCACTAATCCACGCATCTCTTGAACTTCTTTGTCATTATTTCCCAAATGTTTTTCCGATGTATCTAGTAAGAGTGTGTATAACACAACTATTTCATTGTCCATTTTTTTGAAGTGTGGATTCTGTGCCTCTTTAGAGAGATGTCCGTATTTTCTTGCAAACTCACGTTGTTTCAAAGCTAGAATAAAGTCGATTGTTTTGCTCATTTGACGTATGTCCTGGCAAGACAATTTTGAATCAACTTTAGCTCTAGCCATCGAAATCTTGAAAGATTCTGAGGCCTTAGTTGAATTACTTGTTTCAACAAACTTCCTTGCTTGATTGAGGCTTATTCGCCAGCCCAAATCCGCAGCCGAAGCCATAAAAGAGTGACTTTGAGTTTGAAAAATAATAAGACAAACGGAAAAATAAACTGAGAATATGAAATTGCCTAAACGCATGTACCGCTTAGACCTACATTGATGCAACTGTTTGTTCAAGTTTTTGCACGGAAGTCCGCATTTGCACAGTCACTTTATCGTCTTTCCCAAAATGCTTTTCGTAAAGCCCGAGAAGCATTTTATTTTCGACAAGTACTTTGGAAACCATCTCTTTATATGGCGCAGCTATTTCTTGCTTTGACTTGCCTGCGTTTTTTTCTTTGAACTTTTGAAATCGCATGGCGGTTAAATATGCAGTGCTGGTTTCAAGTGCGTAAAGCTCTTGGCGAGAGAGTTTTGCCGCCATACCGGCTTTAGTCAGTGCTGATTTCAGGCACGGCGCGGCTTTGAAACCGTCTTTTGCCTTCATCAAGGCATTGGCTTTAGTTAAATCCGCTTGCCAGGTTGAAGCTTCAGCCAGACACTGCAATTGTGTGAAACCAAGCAGAATTACCAGAATCAAGTATTTCAACATAAGACTCCTGTCACTATATGTGGTGCAATGCTTTGAACATATAGAGAATATTTTCAACTTAAGCGTGACGAACCATTTCTTCCAGCGCATCGACATTGTGGATGGTCACCTTTTTTGATTCGATTTCAATCCAGCGGCTGGAACGGAATTTGTTCAGTATCTGTGTAACTGTTACCCGAGACGATCCCACCAGATCGGCTATTTCTTGATGTGTGAGCGGGAATTCCACTCGGATTCCTGAGGGGGTAACTTTGCCATGATTTTCAGCCATGGTCAAAAGCAATCTGGCAACACGGCTGGGGACTTGACGAAACACCAGGTCTTCGATGCGTGCCTGGGCTTGTTTTAACCTTCCGCCGATTATTTGCAAAAGACGTAAACCAAATTCAGGATTTTCGCGTATAAAACTGCGGAACACATCTTTATCTATTTGGTATATACGACTCTCTTCCAGAGTCTCGGCGTAGCTGTCGTGCTCTCCTGTTTCCCAGGCTGCTTCACCTATCAAGTCGCCGGGACCAAGCAGAGCCAGGATTACTGTTTTTCCCTCAGGTGACAGTCTGGTCACTCTGACCCTTCCGTTCTCTATAAAAAAGATGGCGTTGGAGGGTGAGCCGGGGGTAAAAAGCTGGTGGTGTTTAGGCAGTTCCAGTTCTTCCAGGATACCTAGAAGGCGTCCAAGCTCGACAGGGTTGAAAGACTCGAAAATTTCGCTGTGTCTCAAAGCGACCAGTTTTTGGGCAGCCTTCATCGATCCCACCTATGCCTGTATTAAATCAGAGGGAAGAATTGAACTTATTGCCGGAGTTTGTCGTCTTAATAAATAGAGGGACGAAATCCCCGAATAATTAAGCCTTTGGCTTAATTTTGTTAGATACCAACATTCTTATACCCGAGCCCCCACTTTTATAACGATATCTCTGGCTTGCAAGCCATCAGATAGTTATTTGCCAGCGTCCGTATATCCTTTTTTTTGCAAGAAATAGTTTTCTTGCGGGTTTCCATACGGCTATAATAAAAGCCGTTGAAAAACGAACAAAACTAAGAGCCGATGCGCTATTCATCAGATATATCCGGGTCGAAACCGCTGTCGGGGCGGCGAAAAACGGAAGGGTGTGCGAAAGGCCATTAATAAAAAGGATAGTGATGTCTTTGCTAAGCCGGTCCTTAAGAACGGTTGGTGAACTCGACTACTACCTGGGTTACTATTGAGGAGAGAGATTATGGCTACTGCAACCAAAGAAAAAGCTTCCAAAAATCAGGACAAAATAAGCGAAATGGCTAACGAAGATAAAAAGAACTCGTCGCCCGAGCGCAACAAAGCTCTGGGTCTGGCCCTTGACGCCATTAAAAAGACCTATGGCGACGGCTCGATTATGCGTCTTGGTGAGTCCAAGAATCAGCAAATCGAAGTGGTTCCCACCGGTGCACTGTCACTTGATGTGGCATTGGGTGTGGGGGGACTGCCCCGGGGCAGAATTGTCGAAATATATGGACCTGAATCATCTGGTAAAACTACACTGGCTCAGCACGTTGCTGCCGAAGTGCAAAAAATGGGCGGCATCGCCGCCATTGTAGACGCCGAACATGCCATGGACCCTGAATACGCCAGAAAGCTTGGCGTAAATGTGGACGAATTGCTCATTTCACAGCCGGATACAGGTGAACAAGCTCTTGAAATAACAGAACAACTGGTGCGTTCAGGTGCAGTGGATCTGGTTATCGTGGACTCTGTTGCCGCTCTTGTTCCCAAAGCTGAAATCGAAGGCGAAATGGGAGACAGCTTGCCCGGTCTGCAAGCCCGCCTGATGAGTCAGGCTTTGCGTAAACTGACAGGTGTCGTTTCCAAAACCCGCACTCTGGTTATTTTCATTAACCAGTTGCGTCAAAAGATTGGTGTCATGTACGGCAACCCCGAAACCACAACCGGCGGTAACGCACTCAAGTTTTATGCTTCAGTCCGTCTTGATATAAGAAGGATTGAAACTCTAAAACATGACGGCAAAGAAGTGGGTAACCGGGTAAAAGTGAAAGTGGCTAAAAACAAAGTCGCGCCGCCTTTCCGTATTGCCGAATTCGATATCATATATGGTGAAGGTATAAACTCGACAGGTTGCATCCTTGATGTGGCCACCGAGCTGACAATTGTGAAACGATCCGGTGCCTGGTACAGCTATATGGATGAGCGTATCGGTCAAGGTCGCGATGCCGCCAAGAATTTCCTTGAAGGCAATCCCAAATTGCTTGCCGAAATCACCGCCAAAGTGAAAGAAAGTCTGAAGGAAAAAAACGCTCATTAATAAGACAATCGAAAAGAAAAAAGCCGGTTCTAAAACAAAAGCTGAATCTGTTTCTAAACAAAACAGTCTAGGCGATGCGATCGCTGTCGGTTTCAAGCCGGCAGCGATCGCTGCTTTAGCCGGTGCTGTTCTGGGAATGTGTTCGCCGGGACTCGCTCCCTTTCATGATCAATGGTATTTAGCCTGGGTAGGCATGGTGCCCTTTTTCTTATTGCTTGCCACCAGTCGCAGTATTGTTGAAGCTGGTGCATTCGGACTTTCATTCGGGCTGGGATATAATCTTGTATATTTGAGCTGGTATTTGGGTTTGCAGCCTCTCGACTGGCTTAATTACAATCAAGTTCAAGGCTGGAGCATGGCTGGATTTGCCTGGGTTTTTGCTGCTACGCATCAAGCTTTGATGGTGATGATATATGCAGTTTTATTCAAAATAATTCCCAGTGCCGGTTCATTTTTGCCTGTGAAAATTTCAGGCAAGTGGAAGTTGCCGGCGCTTATTATCATGCCTTTACTCTGGGTTTTGATGATGAATAAACTCTTGAACCACTCGGATCTTATGGGTGTGCCCTGGTCTATGATTGAATACAGTCAGTACAAACAATCCTGGTTTATTCAAGGTGCATCCGTCATCGGTGGCGTCGGACTGGGATTTTTGCTCGTATTGTTCAATCTGTCACTGGCCAGTCTGCTTGCCACATTCAACGGCAAGTCGCAATTCAAAGCTATTGCCGCTCCCAATAAATCTTCGGCGCTTTCACATTTATTCGTTTCATTTTTAGTCATGGCACTGGTGGTGGTGCTGGGTGAGCTTGACGCTTCCAAATGTTGGAAAAAGATTTCAAATGATGTCGGGATTTTACAAAGCAACGTCAATATATCGATGCAAAAAACAAAACATCGTTATTCATTGAGTGAGCTTGAAGAAATCAATCTGGGACTGACCTCAGATGCCAAACCCGGACTTCTTATCTGGACTGAAAGCTCACTGCCTGTAGTGATGAAAGATTTTCCCGGACTGTCATCCAAACGGGCTGATTTTGCCAGACAGAAAAGAGTCGACATGGTGGTAGGCGCCATTGACAAATTCGACGAGCCCAAATCTGACGATAATTTCAACGCCGCTTTCTGATTGAGTGC
>CAZEQP010000150.1:6051-6983 GCA_964514345.1 uncultured Candidatus Obscuribacterales bacterium | reverse complement strand
TGGGCGGCAAGCATCAGCAAAGGATAAAATTGGGACTGCGAATTTCGCATTCGTGATCTTGTCGGCAAAATAAAATGGGTACGCGTCGAAGCGATGCAGTGTCAGGCAGATATAGAAAGTCAGCCTATCTTCATTGGTTCTCTCATGGATGTTTCGGTTCTAAAGTTGAGTGAAAACACTTCTAAAAAAATGGTGCTCATTGCTCAAAAAGAGGATTTCCTTGCCACTCTGAGTCACGATTTGAAAAATCCCATCATAGGCACAAATCGCATTCTTGAACTCATTATCAACGGCAAAATGGGTCCTATTTCCAAAGAATTGAACACGATCATGCTTAAATTGAGAGAAAGCAATGCCTCTTTGCTGCGCATGATTCAAAACTTGATTTCAATTTATCGCTATGATACGGGGGCTGATTATCTGAATTTCGAGAATGTAGACCTGGTGCAATATGCCAGGGCTGCAATTGCCGATATCACACTTCTGGCTAACGATAAAGAAGTGGAATTGCATTTTAAAGTTCAAAATGTACTTGACGAAAACTACACAGTGACAGCGGATCGCAATTCACTCATCAGATTGTTATCAAATTTGCTCGACAATGCTCTCAAATTTACTCCCTCAAAAGGCAGTATCACAGTTTCAATCAGCGGAACAGCTCATACACGGTCAGTGGAAATCATCAACACAGGCTCATATATCGACGACGACAGCCGCAAAAGATTATTTTCCCGCTTTTATCAAGGTGAGGAAGGCAAAAAATATGTGCCCGGCACCGGACTTGGTTTGTATATCTGTTCTCAGATAGTCAGGGCCCATAACGCCGAAATATCGTGCGAATCAAGCCCCGACCATGGAGGAGAGACACGTTTCAGTGTGTCCTTTGAATCTGAGAATAAACTGGCCGGCTCAAGCCGTCTTGAACAGCTCGG
>CAZEQP010000150.1:0-5951 GCA_964514345.1 uncultured Candidatus Obscuribacterales bacterium | reverse complement strand
TGTTCAGTCCTCTACGCAGCATGATAAAGTTCACTATAGCCCTGGAAAGTGATATCTTTCCTTTGCGCACCCAGCGACAAAGGTGGCTTGAGTCATCAACAGCAAATAGAGAATTGAAATGCGTAAGAACGACATATCTCAGGAGCTAATAAACATCATAGATCAAATGGCCGAAATAGTTTGGTGCGTCTCGCCTTCCGGATCGTTAACCTATTGCAATCAACACTGGTATACCTTTACAGGTAACACGCCGGACTCAGATGATAAACAACAGTCTTTTCCACCGGAAGGGTCCATTCACCGGGAAGAATTTGGCAAGCTTAAGCTGCTGTGGTCTAAAGCTCAGAAAAACAATTCTGCATTCTGCTTGGAAATGCGTATTATACAAGGCTCAACTCAATTGTATTTCTGGCATTTTCTGCGCTTCTGGCCAATCTTAAATGAAAAGGGAATTTTAAAACACTGGCTAGGAATTTGCGCTGACATCCATGCGTTCAAAGAAGTGCAGAAAACTTTTCAATTAGTTATGGACAACATTCCCATAGCTATTTTTTGGAAAGACCTCGATTTAAGATACCTTGGCTGTAATACTTTATTTGCATCACATTCCGGCCGAAAGACTACAGAGGAAATGATCGGAAAAAATGATTATGACATGGTTTACAAAAAAGAAGAATCCGATTTCTTTCGAGCTTGTGATAGGCGCATCATCGAATCAGGAAAACCGGAATATCATATCATTGAACCGCAGCTTCAGGCAGATGGTAAACAAGCTTGGCTTGATACCAGCAAGATTCCGCTTTTAGACGCCGGAGGAAACATCATAGGCGTACTTGGAATGTATGAAGATATAACAGAACGCATCAAAATAGAACAACAACAAAAAGACTTCATTGCCACACTCACCCACGATCTCAAAAACCCGCTTCTTGGAACCAATCGCATAATCGACCTTCTAATACAGGGTAAGTTCGGTGAGGTAAGCGCAGACCAGCAATCCATACTGGACAAGTTAAAGGAAAGCAATACCCAGTTGATAAGCATGATATCCAACTTACTTGACGTGTACAGATATGGCACCATGAGTCAAGGTCCGGAAATTGAAGTAGTGAATGTAAATGAACTGCTGAAAAACTTAATCAAGCGCCATCAAGTAAATTTCGAATCGAGACAAATTTCGGTCAACTTGGATTTGCCTAAAGTTTCGGTAAAAGCGGATCTTAACACTGAAGATATTGATAGAGTAATGTCAAATCTTTTGGACAACGCCATCAAGTTCACACCAAAAGACGGCACTATCAAAATAGTTCTCAAAAAACTAAATGGAAATTGCATAATCGAAGTTGAGGATGAGGGACCGGGAATAACCGAAGAAGATCAAAGAGAACTTTTCCATCGATTCTGGCAAGGCACTCCTGGCAAAAAGTACGCTCACGGTACAGGTCTTGGATTATACCTGTGTAAACAAATAGTGGAGTCTTTCAAAGGAAAAATCACTTGCGTAAGCCCACCAGGCAAAGGAGCCACTTTCTCAATTATCTTACCCTTGAAGAAGTATGACGAGAACTGATGCCATGCTTGCGAAAATCAAGATCCTGATAGTCGAGGACCATCTTATTACCAGGATTGGACTCAAAATGGTACTGAATGAAGAGTCCAATCTTGAGGTTGTGGGTGAAGCTGAAGACGGTAAAGACTGCTTAAACAAGGTTAAGCAATTAAATCCTGATGTAATTTTGCTTGATATCGGCTTACCCCTCATAGACGGGATCGAGTGTGCCAATCGTCTAAAAAGTTCTCGGTCAGAGTCTCGAATTATTATGCGCAGTTCTCACGAAGAAATTTCAGTTATTTTTTCTGCCCTGGCAACCGGTGCAGAAGGATACTGCTCAAAAAACAATCCTGACTCCATCCTGATAAACGCCATCAGAATAGTTGCGTCCGGCTTCCCTTGGCTGGATCCGCTAATTGCCGGAAAGATTATAACCCATTACGACAAACTACAAAAATTGAACACAGAACTGAATACAAACTCTGAAGATCTGATCCTAAAAGCTGATGACTTGGAATTACTTCGAAGTATTGCCAATAACAACGGATCAAGAACAGCCGTTGGTTTGAAGGAGCTCATGAAAAAACTTGGAAGTTTGAAAACTACTCTTTGATTAAATTGTATTGTTCTAAGATAGTCAGGGCTCATAACGCCGAAATATCGTGCGAAAGTAGCCCTGACCGTGGGGGGGAGACACGTTTCAGTGTGTCCTTTGAATCTGAGAAAAAAGCTTCCTCAAGCAGTCTTGAGCAACTCGGTGTTCAGTCCTCTACGCAGCATGATAAAGTTCACTATAGCCCTGGAAAGTGATATTTTTCCTTTGCGCACCCAGGTGTGCAAAATGAATGCAGAATCAATTAGCGAGCGCTCTTCCGGATAAAGCTCCAGAAGCACGCAGCGCAACACCGCATCTTTTTTCAAGGCCAGCTTCATCAAAGCTATGGAATCCGAACGAGTCCTTGCTTTTTCGTTTGATACTGTTTTCAATACCACAAAAAAGAGGTGATTTGAATGATACAAACGTCCAAGCAAATCATTTTCTCGTTCTGTATTCAGATAATTGCTTACCCCAAGGAAATTCCAGAAAGTAAGCGAACTTGCTTTATCGTCTGAAATTGCTTCCGAATTTGCAATAGGCTTTCTGGCTTCGCGCAAAATCTCGACCGCTTTTTCAGACGGGATTTGTTTTGTTTGAGAAAGAGACTGCAACCTGAGAGCCAGACTCAATATTTCTCCTGTGACCGAACCTGATTCCACCAGATGCTGTCCTACTGCACGGCCGGATTCAAGCTGGCTGACAAGAGCGTCTTGCACTTTTGTTTCATTAACCAGACCGGCTTTCATCAAAAGTTCACCAAGCAGGATCTTTTGTTCATCATATGAGGGCAGCCTGGAGAATGTCTCGTCTGTTGCCTTGATACTTCTGAGTTTGCTAGAAACTGTCTGCCCCTGAATTTCTCCAGCTCTCAATTCACGTTGCAGAGCCAGTGTCACCCTGAGGTAATCCTCAGAAATAAAATCGAGCATAACAAGAACCTGACCCAGAGGGAATCCGGAGCAATCGGATACCTTGAGACCAAATTCCAATTGTTTGCCGTTTATTTTGTTTGCCGACTGAAGCAGTTCACCCAGTCGTGTGCGATGTGTGTCTGAAGTTTTGACACCAAGTGTGATTAGCGCCTCGTCAAATTTCAGTTGAGAGACTTTTACTATATTTAGAGCTTCGCGCGCCTGATTGATATTGATTATCTTGTCTCTTAACATAGACTGCGCCTGGATGGCATCATGTAAAAGATGCTCATGAATACACTCAAGAAAAATGAGTGCTTTACCCAGAGGCAGACCGGTCATAGACGAAATTCTCAAACCGCAATCCAGGTCCTGGCGGGTTACTATGCCGAAATCAATCAGCAAGCCGCCCAGGCGATACTCGATTTTTTCCATTTCGTTGTGATTATTCATTTTATTTTTTGCACCCTCATATGCAAGCACGCGTAGATCTTGGATTCCAATAGTGACTTGCGGCATAACCGCATTTCGCATAGAAACTGATGCCATCGCCTGGAGGCGAAAGCAAACAAAGTTCCATTGGAACCTGCAAAAATTAAGTAGCAGATCAAGATCGACTCAAAGCCGATTATTTAAACAGTTAGTAAGTTCCGTCCGGTGAAAATATTTTGCGTAGTAAAACGCAGCGCGAAAGGCGCTTCCTTCAAATTCATCCAATTAACACTAGTTCATTTAACCAAATTTGTCAAGGGTCCTTTTTTGTCCGGGAAAATCCGCTTGCTGCGGGCACTTGCTGTGAAAAAACGGACAGGACTTGGTAAATTATTCAAATGCCCGACGAGCTTGAAAAACCTAAACAGAAACAATTGCCGGCTGGAATTAAGTCTTTTGAAATGACTTTTGCCAATTCAGTGATTGCACCCACATTGGGAATCGGCTTGCTGTCATTCATAGTTCAACTGGCCATTAAGCTTCCTGCAGGTGCCGACTGGCGTGTTGTCGCAATAGAAAGCGGTATATTCACCGCTTTCTTATTTGTTTTAACTCTGGTGGTATTTCTTATTCAAAAACGCAAAGTAGCAAGAGTGGAAGCGGCTCCCAAAGCAAATGATTTATTGCCCGGCATAGATATAGAAAAATTCAGCCCATCCACAATTCCTATACCGCCAAATTATCCTGTGCATCCTGATTTTGAAAGCACAGTACGCATGCTGAAATTTGTGAGTCTCTTGCAGATAACAGCATTTGGCGGCATGCTTTTTATCACTCTTTTTTCCCGTTTCCCCAAATTGCCGGATGAGGGCATGCTCGGCTTAGCCTGTATGTTTTTGCTCGTCGCTCCTGCTCTTTACTATATTCGCAGGGTCTTTTTGTTTATAGAGTGGAACTTGAGAGAACTTACCTGGAATGTCAGTCATTCTGAAGTGTATGAGTTTGAACTTTATTCAATTACTCAAGAAGTGCTCGGACAACACATGGTTTACAGCCTGAATATAAAAATAGGCGATACACTCAAGTCTTTTATAGTGAACCCGATGCGTAAATCAAACGATTGGTTTGAAAAACTAAAACTGGATAAAAACTCCTGGCAAAAAATCTCCTGCTATGTGGATCTGAAAACAGGCGAACCGGTTGCGGTAGCCACGCAGAATGGTCCTGTATGGCTTTCAAGCAATGAAATTTTTTGTCTATTACCACCCAAGCGGGGGACCAAGTTAACCTCTATTGGACGATTGATTGTTCCTTTAAATATGGATAAAGGGCTGAAGCTTATCGCAGATAAAAGCTCAAGCACTCTTTCAAGCAGCAAATATCTGGGCAAATGGCAGGGCGTTTACAGTTATGACCATATGCCCAGAGTGAAAAACGCATTTAACATAATTTTGAACCAGGGACCAAACGGTGAATTGACCGGCACATACAAGTGCAAAATACTGGGTCCGCTTTACGGCAAAATAACTGTCGAAGGACGAACGGAAGGAAACGAACTATATATGAATATCGTTTATCATACTTTCCCGGTAAAACTTAGTGAAAAGCCCGAACTCTGGGCCGGTGTCATTGCTCCAAAGAAAAAACAAGTAACAGGCAATATCTGGAAAGGCTCGTACACTGGCATTTTTGTCATGACACAGGATATTTAACGAGCCGATCACACTTTAGACTGAGTGCCAAAAATCAAACTAAAATGTGATGTTTTTCGGGTCCAGACCTGCCATATTAGGATTGTGACAGGCAACATGTCACTGCTCAACTGAAATTACCTCTAGTGCCCATGGGCTGTGCTAACCACACAGCCCACCCACTGGATTACTCGGGTCTATTAATAATGGAGCACCATATGAAGTATCATATGAGTCTTACTACCGTATTGCTTTTATCTTCACTGACCTTATTAAGTCTTGATTTCAGCCAATCAGTTTTTGCAGCTGAAAAGCGCGGTCAGTGGGAAAAACAAACTGACACTGCCTGGCAGTCTTATTGTAATGGTGACTATCAAACCTCAGCCAATGCCACTAAAAAAGCTCACTCCAGATCGAAAGAGCCCACCCAGAAAGCAATCAGCTTGTGCAATTTAGCCTCACTAAAGCTCCAGGAAGGCCAATACGCACAAGCTGAGCTGCTTTATTTGCAAGTTAAGGAATCAATCGATCAAACCAACTTTGCTCCGACTCATTACCATGTTCTTTTAAACGACCTGGCAGTGCTTTATTTCAGATGGGGCAAATATGACCAATCACAGTTTTATTATGATCAAATACTTTCAGACGATGAGTCTTTTGCGCGGCAAGACGACCCTGTTTCTGCCACTATGCTCAATAATTTAGGCTCACTTTCATTTAAAAAAGGCGACCTGGGCAAAGCTCAAAAATACTATGAAAGAGCGCTT
>CAZEQP010000149.1:0-7101 GCA_964514345.1 uncultured Candidatus Obscuribacterales bacterium | reverse complement strand
GGCGCGCAACAAATGGCAAAACAGTATTTGAATTTGCGCGACACAGTCTGCCTACCTGTGATGTGTTTGCTTGATGCAGATGCCAGCGAACAAGCCGAAATCATAAGCGACAGTATGCGCGATTGCGATCTTTTGCTCACTCTTGAGAAAGGAGAGATTGAGGATATTTTCTCGGACGAAATAATTTTTCGTTGTATGCAGACTTATCTCAGCCAGATTGGATTTCTCGATTCCATACAGTTTTCAGATTTGCTCGATAACAAAGCCGATGATAATGAAGAACAAACAAGAGTGGCTCGTCTGGATCGTTTGTGCCGGGAACGTAATCTGGGTGCTTTTGACAAAGTGTCTTTTGCAAAAATACTGGCCGCTAAAATTGAACCGGCCGAAATACCCAGTGAAGCTCGTGAAATTTTGAATCAGTTGAAAAAATTGGATCCTGAAAAGAAAGGATTGCGATTTAATGGCTGAGTTAAAAATGAGCACCAAAATCGGTACTATTTCCTCCACTGTATTGTGGCTGATAGGATTTGTTCTGCTTTTTGTTTTCAAACCTGGCGATCAGCTGGTCTTTCTTTCAGATACCTTTTTATTGATTGGCTTCTGGCATCTGCTTTATATATGGAAAGCAGGGTGGCCCTGGATTGTGTATGGCTGTCTCAATATATTCATCGGCTTTTTTCTTGAACTATCCAAATTCTTGCCCACCGAAGTGATGACGCCTGACATGCTTCAAGCCTACGAACAGGCTAAAGAGCATATGATATCCATGCATCCGTGTCTGGTCTGGATTTTGATAGGAGCGCTGTCTATTCTATTTGGATTATTCAGAGTGACAAAAACGGTCTGGCGTTTTTGCCGGTCTAAAACCAAAAGCGAAAATTAGCGATCTACGATGCGGTTTTTTCCGAATTGAACGGCTACAGATCCATCTTCCGGAATAAGAACTTTCGTCAGATATTTTTTCTGACGTTCCAGCAATTTAGGACCTACGCCAGTCAACTGTGTGAGGTGCTGGTATGCCTGAATTTTTTGATCCGGGAACTCGCACTTCTTATAGATGAAATACCATTGTTTAACCAGGTAATTGTAGAGCTTGGGATCGCGGTCATGTTTTTTCTGTTTGAAAAGCTTCTTCTCAAGGGCTGTGGCATAAAGAATCCTGCCGTCCATATCCAGGGGCGACATTTCCACAGAGCGTTGCAGCACCTGGATGGCGCGGTCGGTGTTGCCGAGTCTTATAGCCTGCTCTCCTTCGATGCGCAGGGCGTTGGATGAAACCATTCCCAACTCGAGCATCTGATCAGACATTATTACTCCATTGGTTTTTCCGATAGAGGCAGTGTCTTTGATGAACTCCGTATCTTCGGCGTTTGCCGGAAGGACCAGCGAAAGCAATACGGCTGCTGATACCAATTTGAGTGAGAGTTTCATTGACATTTTCTCCTTTACGCTGCCACAGCAGATTGTCTTAATTTGGATATGGATTCTGAAACTGATTTAGAACCGTATATGGTATTGCCGGCGACAAGCACATTTGCTCCGGCTGCCACCACTTTGGGGGCGGTTTCAAAATTGATACCGCCGTCGACTGAAAGATATAAGTCTTTTTTGCCGTTATCTTCGAACAACTTTTTCACGGCGCTGATTTTAGGAATTATGCTTTCGATGAATTTCTGTCCGCCAAATCCCGGATTTACAGACATTACAAGCACAAGATCGACATGATCAACAACATATTTGAGCACTTCAGGGTCTGTGTGCGGGTTTAATGCCACTCCCGCTTTTTTGCCCAGGTCTTTGATATAAGTCAGGGTTCGGTGCAAGTGTGTGCAGGCTTCGGCATGCACAGTAATGAAATCGGAGCCTGCTTTGGCAAAAGATTCAAGATATTGATCCGGATTTTCTATCATCAAATGAACATCAAGCGGCAGATTGGTGGTCTTTCTTATGCTCTTCACTACCGGTGCGCCTATCGTAATATTAGGAACGAAATGCCCGTCCATCACATCGACATGAATCCAATCGGCGCCGCCTTTTTGGGCGGAGGCAATTTCTTCGCCCAGGCGGGTGAAATCTGCAGAAAGAATAGAAGGTGCAATTAACATCGTATGTAATTGTATATCATGACTTCTTTCTGGAGACCTTAGCAAAAGTCCAGAATAGCCGCCCTTCAAACACTTATTTGTACTTAATTATTGTCCCCTTGGGAACCGGGCGGGTGTCTGAAGCCGTTTTTACATTCTAAAATAGTGAACACAATGACTGAAGGAAACGGAGAATGTCAGTATCGGGACTTTTCTTAAACGAAGAAAAACAACAATTTCAAAAGTTGGCGAAAGATTTTTCCGCCGCTGAAATTTCAAGCAAATCGGAACATTTTGACTGCAAGCCGGAATTTCCATCGGGTATTGTCCACAAAGCCTGGGAACTGGGTCTGGTCAATTGCCAGATAGGCGATGAGTGCGACGGATTGAATCTTGATACTCTTGATACATGTGTGATTCTGGAGGAGATTGCAGCCGGATGTAGTGGCATCGGCGGTGCTATAGAGTCCAGTGCCATCGCCATACTTCCTCTTATAAAATACGGCAGTCATGAGCAAAAAGCCAAATTCTTGCGCCCCCTGATAGAGTCTCCTTCAGTAGCCGGTTTTACTGCTAATTTCATGCAAATGCAGGAGACTGGTCTCACTTTCAAAAAGCAAGGCAATGAATTTGTTCTTAACGGTAATCAAGTTGAGCTGTTCAACGGCGGACATGCTCTCTGGTTTATGGTGGCGGCTAAAGAAGGCGGAAACAAAGGAAAAACAGTTTTATTCGTGGTTCCAAGCGAAGCTTCAGGATTGCAATTTACAAGCAAGTTGGAATTGATGGGGCGCAAAGCATTGATGATCAAAAATGCTCAGTTCAATGAAGTGCGTCTTTCCGACGTGCATGTCATTTCTGCCCCCTCACTTTTAGGAATCGGCTCTGCGGCCAATTTGATACAAGCTGCCGGCTGCACCGGTGTGGCCAAAAATGCTTTGCAGTTGTCCATAGAATATTCCAAGCAACGTCAAACATTCGGCCGACCAATTTCACAGCATCAAGCAGTAAATTTCATGTTGGCAGACATGGCGCGTGAAATCGAGACTGCAAGACTTCTCATCTGGCAGTCTGCGTCGCTTCTGGATAAAGAAGGGGATTCCGAGCATTTGAGTACTAAAGCTTTGGCTGCTCGGGCCTTTGCTCAAGAGATGGTTATGAAAGTGACCACAGATGCGGTTCAAATTCTGGGCGGCTACGGATACACCCGGGAATACAAAGTGGAAAAATTGATGCGGGACGCCAAAATCTACCAGGTATGCGGCACTCACAGTCTAAGATCGAAAGTGGAAATAGCAAAACAATTCGTTCTTTCCACTTAAGTCGATGTATAAGAAGGGACAATTCCTTTGCATCAAAACTCCTCCTTATTACGAGAAGGAATACACCTACCAGATATCGGCTGCAGGCGAGAAACAAATTAAAGCCGAGTTGTACAAGTCGCCCAAAGTTCGCAAATCCTGGAGCGTGAAAGAATTCGACCTCTTGATTGAAATGGGCGTGATTCGACTCATGGACGAGCGTGAAACCAAGAATCTTTAATTTTCGCTTTTCCTGGCTTTGCTCGATTTTTTATTTTTGGCACCAGATTTGGTGCTAGTGCGTGTCACCCTCTGTTTGGTCGAGGATTTGGTATCAGTAGTGGTGAGGGATCTGTCTTTTCTCTTTTCGGTACTATCCGCAGCAGGCTTATCTTTGCCTGACGGAGCAGTGAGCACTTTCATTCCGTGGAAAGTCGTTTGCACAACTGTTTTGATTTTCTCGACGGGAATTTGCGGTGGCTTGTATTTACCTGGAAACATGAGAGAAAGACTATATTGAACTGCGCAATAGAACAGGGCTACAGCCAGCACGGTGAAAGTTCCGTTGACTATGAACCATCTGGCTCCTTTGGTTACTTCATGTGATTTTCTCGATTTTCTGAATCGAGAAACAGTGATGATTTCATCCAGTCTCCTGGTTATGTCGGCAGCGCGAAATCCGCCTCTCAGTCCGGACATTTGTCCGCGCGGTTTATCGGCGCCCTGTCTTCCGCACCCGACGCAGAAGTTGAGACCTAGGTTGAGCTTTGCTCCGCAAAATGGGCAGGTGGCAGACATAAGATTGCTCAGCTGGCACCATCTTCAGTGGCGCAATATCGGCTGAACATCTGTGTCAGAGACTCCTTATCGTGCGACAAACTTTCTTGTTTAGTGTTCAAATTGATTATGCGGTCTTTCAACTCATCGATTTGCGCCTGGATTACTTTGATTTCTTCCATAATCTCGGCTTCCGTGATAGTGAGGGCCTCGGCAAAGTTTTGAAAAGATCGTTCGAGCTCGCTTTCTGCCATTTTTTAAATTCCAGCTCCTTGCAAAAATACTTCTACTGGATCCTGTTCGGGAACGGAATCAGAACCGTCTTTGCTTTCATTATCACTATTCCCATCCAGCCAGTCTAATTTATCCTGATCTTTGCGATTAATACTATCGGACGCAATCACTCCTTCAATACCCTGTCCCGACTCCAGGCGGCGCAAATGGCTCTCCAGCGCTTCTATGCGCTTTTTGAGGCTCTTGATAGCTTCAGCCTCAATATCCGGCAATTTTTCATTAATTCGCTGGCCGTCCCTGTATATGACTCTTCCCGGCACTCCTACCACTGTCGAATTGGCTGGTACATCTTTCAAAACAATTGAACCGGAAGCCACTCTGGCGTTGTCTCCAACAGTGATCGCTCCCTGAATTTCGGCTCCGCTGCCCACTATTACTCCGTTTCCAAGGGTGGGATGGCGTTTTGTGTCTCTTGTGGTTTCACCTTGACGAGCTTCTGCTCCAGCTCCCAGTGTCACTCCCTGATAAACGAAACAATCGTCTCCGATTTCGGCTGTCTCTCCAATCACCACGCCCATGCCGTGATCAATGATAAAACGACGACCAATGGTGGCGCCGGGATGAATTTCTATACCGGTAAAAGTTCTAGCCATCTGGGACAAGAGGCGGGCCATTGTGAAATGTTTGCTTTTGTAGAAAAGGTTGGCAAACCTGTAAACCATCACTGCATGAAGCCCGGGATAGCATAAGAGCACCTCAATGCGGCTGCGTGCGGCAGGATCATTGGTCAAAATTGTGTTTACTGTCTCGTCTAGGTATTCGAGCCAGGAAGGTGTCTTTGTGGAAGTCATAAACAGTCTTAAAAGCGGGACACTACTTCAGTATAAATCTTCGTTTGTTTAAGAAGGGGAAAAGGTTAATTTCTTGACCCGAACATTAATTTTTTTCGGATTCTACGTAGTTTCCCCACTGCTCACCCTCACATGATCAAATACTCTTGACAAGCTCCCGCCCATAAATGTCCAAGTTCTGTCCCGAACGGATATAGGATGTCAAGTTCCAGTCAATTGCAGGCAATTCGCAATGAGTGAAAGCCCAGACAGACCAAGCAACGCACCAGCAGCCGAAGTCACTCCGGAAGTGGCTGATGTCAACGTTGCCGCCAACACCAGACTGTCTGAAGTAGCCAATCAGCCCATTGTCACCGCCAGTTTGACCCCCATCGACACTTCCACCGCCAACACTCTGCCCAGTGTTTCTCTGGTCGCCGGTCTGGGAGGTATCACGCAGACCGACGCGGCAACTCCGCTTGAAAGACAACCGTTTTCTCAGAACAGATTTGTCAATTACACTTATGGCTTCTACCGGGGAGCAGTAAACACTCTCAAGGGAACCATAACCACAATTTCGAACCCGGCAGCTCTTCTTGGTCATACGGTTGGAGGCGTTACCGCTGCCGGTGATGCGATTTGGAACTATGACCGCACCATAAATAATATAACCACCGCCGCTCAAAACGCCGACGCCGAACAATGGGGAAATTTCACAGGTACGGCAGCAACAGCTCTGGGTCTTGGTTTTGTGGGGACTCGTGCTCCCAACGCTGTTGCCCTCAATCGGGCTCGCATCAATGTCCCGCAAGCCGAGATTCTGCCTTTGCGCGCAAATCTGCCTGTAGCAAGCAGAATAATCCCTCAGGAATTGTCCACTGCGGCTCCAACTGTGACAAGAGTAATTCCGCAAGAACTGTCGGCAATTAATCCTGCAATTAGTCCTGCAATTAATCCGGCACTTGCAAGAATACCTGCTGCAACCGGTGAAAACTTGTTAGCCCGCGCCAACACTTTAGGTACCGGAACACTTGCTACTGAATTAAGGACCGGTGCTCTTGCCGCCGAAGCCAATACTCTTCGCCTGGGTGGAGCTCAACCGTTCAATCATGTAATCGGCAACCAGAACTTTAGTCTTTCGGCGCCTGTAACAGGCCGCCTTGCCACCACTATTGATAGAAGCGCTTTAAACATTACTGGTGAAGCTCATATATTAAGCAGACCTTTATCTTTGAGAATGGAGCTTCCCACAACCACGGTGAGATTGGCGGAGACTGTCTCACCATCAACAGTAGGCAGAATTGTAAGAACAGGTGAGAATCTGATCGATGATGTAGCGACTCCGTTGACCATGCGTGGACCTGTATTCAGACAGGAAATCACCGGACTCTCTCCTCGTCTTTTCACCGCCTCTGAGAATATGGTACCAAGGGTAGTGACAGGTCTGTCTGATGATCTGGCCCGGTCGCTTCCGGTTGTTCCTCCATACAGGCTGACATACAGCCCGGGCGGAATGCTGGCAGGAGAAGTGCGTGCCACCAATTTCAGACCATGGACTGTACTTGACGATTTCCGCCCGACCCATCTGGCTGACAACCTGGCCGCCACTCCAAGACCTTTTGTTCCCACTGCAATTGCGCCGATCGAAAATACCATTGTAAGTAATTCAAGAGCACTGCCCTTTGCCCGCCTGCACCAGCCGCCCGGTGTCATCGCTCCAATGGTACAAACCAGTGACGATATCGCGGCAGCTCTCAGCACCAGAATAAGTGGTCTAAATAATGTTCCTTATTTTGCTCAAAGAGACCTGCAAAGATTCTCCAACCTGGCCCACAGTTTGGCTGAGGCTCCCCGTAAGTCGGCAGTTATGGC
>CAZEQP010000148.1:0-7126 GCA_964514345.1 uncultured Candidatus Obscuribacterales bacterium | reverse complement strand
TTAATACTGCAACACTTGAAATACAACGAGATATTTTCAACACAAGAACTTCATGCACGCATGCATGAGAGCACATCTAACGCACCGAGCCTTTCAACGACCTACCGATCTCTAGAAATCTTGTTAAAAGAAAAACTTGTTCAGTCAGTTGATCTCAGAGATGGAGAACGAAGGTACGAATTTGTTCGACTTGGTGAACATCACCATCATTTGATTTGTCGAGAATGTAACACAAACATCCACTTGGAAGAATGTTCAGTAGAACAGTTTAAGGATAGAATCGAAAGCGAGCATGGATTTTTAATCAGGCAGCATGTCATGGAAATTTTTGGTAAGTGCCAGGTTTGCCTAGCCAAATCAATTGAGTAGTTCGAGTGCCGACAGGCAATTGGTTCCCGCTTGCTGTTTGGCATGAAGCTATTTCTGCGAATCAGTATTCAACTCATCAGCTCGTCTTAAGACAGCCTTCGCATCGGTACCTTTACCTTGCTTCTCTAGAATCTTCCCCAGACCCAACCATGCATGCTTATAGTCAGGTTTTAGCTGAATGGCTTTTCTGTAAGCGCGTTCAGCATCAATCAAGTCACCTTTCTGTTCGAGCTCTTGAGCCATTCCTGCCCATGCAACAGGATCGTTGCGCTTATTTGCAATCAATTGCGTTTTCATTGATTGATCAAGACGGGAGGCCTTTAGGCTCTGAAAGATTCCTCCAGCTAAAAGTATTGAGAATGTCAATACAACCAGAACAACAAGTGCTCGTCTCCACATAGCCTGTGCTGTTTTGTTTTCTCTCATGCTCAGTAAACCGTTTAGCTGAAACTACCTGCCCATTGCATTATGCCGCTGAGCTTTCCCTTCCAATCCTGTTTAAAAATTTCCGCCAGTTTAGAAACATACTTTTGATGAATTTGAAAATCGTTCTTAAAAACTTTCTTCTTATTCCTGATGACTTTCATTTGGCTTTCCATCGACATTTGCTTCCTTCTTAGTAATTTGACTCCAGCCGGGAATGTGATTGATTGAACGAACTCATAGCCAGGGTGGTCGGTGAAATTACTATGAGTATCCTTATAACATTCAGATCAAATGGAGACCCCTGATTCAATCTCTTCAATTGCTTGCTTCATTCAGCCAGTAAATTTAACTATTGCAAACAACTCAACAATGTGATAAATAGACCACATACACTCTAAACACCAGGAGGGAATTTTATGTCTCCAGGTATCAGTCTCATCACTCAAACCAAATTAAAGGAAGCGCCGAGAGGCTTACTCTCTTCTTTCCTTGGAGCCTGCACTATAGTAAGTTTTATTACTCATTCACAGACTAGTCCTCAGAAACCAATTGCCCGGCACGGCTCAAACACCTGCGGTTACTCAACCTTAAGAGTTCAGATAGAGGCAGCCGACCAAATAAGGCAGCGGGCTGGTTTTTAAAAAGCGTCTGAAGTACTGAAAGAAGTAACCAAGTACGCATCACATTTAATGGAGAGCACCTAGCTCAGACCTAGAGAAAGTGAAAAATTACAGATTATGCAGCCATTCTTGTGAATTCTGACATGCCCCAAGTACTTTAGTTCAAAAGCAACAGATAGTCGCAACCTATTGGATTTGTAGGATTATAGTGGACATATCCCGTATGCGTGTGCGCAATATGTTGAGATTTAAGGCTCTTGGCTATGCCATAAAATGGCGGCCATCACCACGGAACGTTGGAACTTCATTGCTGCTCAAGATAAGGCTCGTGAGGCATCTATAAAAGGAAACATGCGAACTGCTCAAATCGCAGTGGAAATGTAAGCAACGGGAACAGGTGGAGCTTATCCCACTCAGATAGATGATTTTAAACCTTATTATCCAAGTGAATCATGCACCACAGGTGCTTCTGCAATACCAGGTAAGCCACCACCGAATCCGTTCACAAATAGTGCGGAGTGGCCAGTTATTGGAAGCATTTCAAATGTACAAACCACCAGGGCAACACCTTCAACCAACGTAGGTCCAAGAGGAACTATTGAAAATTCCCCCATTGATTATAGCTCGTCTGGCGCTCCTGTCTATGCTATTCGTGGAGCAGGAAAAAACGGAACGGCGCTTGGCGGTACTGCACCCGATACCACTCTGGTTCTGTCAAATCTGTGATTACTTTTGATTGAAACCAGTTGAAATATTGCTGCGAATAATTTGCATGCTGAATGGAAAAAACATTACATAAAGGCAAGCTGTTCTGGGGATCATTTATACTTGGAAACAGGCAATTTGACAACACGGTTCTCATGGGGATACCTTAAATGGCTGCGTTCTTATGCTTAAAGATGGATATCTTGTGAAGCGGATTTTGCCATTTGTTTTAGTTTTAATCGTACTCTTCTTGGGAGCGCCTAGACAAGCATGCTTCTGCGCGGAATTAAGTAATCAGCCAATCGCGAAGCACGGATGTTGCAAGAAAGAAAAGCAATCAGACTGCTGTTCCGCTACCCCTGCAATATCGACGTGTAAGTCATGCTGCGGAATGGCGGCAAAATATTATCCCAGTTTAGCGAGTAGCTTCGCTATGCAGTCCCAAAGCGAGTCGCTTAGTCTTATTAGATTTGGCTTGGGGTTTATAAGCTATTTCAAAACCTGCATCGAAAGTAGCCGTTTGGCTAATCCAAATCGTGCTCCACCCAATTTAGTCGGGATGGGAACGAATAAGACATATCTTTTTAAACGTACATTTCTAATTTGACCTTCTTACGTTAAACATCGCTTGGTGGCTTTTGCGTGCTCTTTTAGGGGCAGCAATAGAAAGACAGCGATGTTTTTAATTTTCAGCTAAAGCAACACAAATGCTGTAAATGGCATTGTAGGAAGGTCACATGTATGTTCAAAAATCAGTGCTTTCATTAGCACTATTAATTTTCACCTCAATTTACAGTGTTTCAAATGCAACTGAAAAGACCCAGGATTACCGAGGCTACCTGGTAGACAAAAAATGCTCTCTCTCTGTTCGTGAAGATCCAAATCCGGACGACTTCATAAAGCACCATACTAAGGATTGTTGCCTTATGGAAAATTGCCGACGACAGGGCTATTCATTATATGTGAAACCAATTTGGTATGACCTGGATAAACGGGGAAACGAGCTGGCAATAATTCTTTTAAAAAACAGTAAGAGACGCAATTGTTTTTATGTACGCATTGAAGGTGCAAAGAAAGGCAACCTGTTGAAGGTGCAAACAATTACTGAAGTGAAAGATAAAAGCGAAGAAGACGGCGTGGAGACAAAGTGATGGCAAGCGAACAATCAGAGCCTAACGATGTGAAATCAAAGCCGGCAGCACTAATCTTTCTGAAAAAACACTTCTGGGGAATTGCCACTCTGGTGGCAGTTACAGCAATTTGCATAATCATTGTGCAAATATTCAAAAAACCGGGTCAGATGAGTGTGCTTGAATCTCAGGCCATGGATATGACAGTTATGGTGCCTCCAAAAGGAGCGGTGCCTGTAGCAATTGCCACCGTAGAAAATGCTTCTATTGAAGGCTCAATAACCTACACAGGAACAGCTCAGGCATTTACCGATGAAGATATTTATCCAAGGGTAACAGGACGCATAGTCAAAATGCCTGTCTATCCGGGCGACATCGTTAAGGCAGGACAATTGCTTGTACAGCTTGATCCTTCAGACAATTCTGAATACTCAGCAAAACGCCAGGAAGCACAGGAAGCTGAAGATGCCGCCATGCATAATGCTGGCATAGCAAAATCTGAATTTAACCAAAAGAAATTTGAACTTGAAGCAGCCAAAGAAGCTGAGGTGGCAGGTGAGAAGGCGCTTGTTGAATCTGAAGCGAACTTGGCTTATTGGACACCCGAGGTGGCTAGACAAAGTGCTCTACTCAAATCTCAAGTAATTTCACTTGATGAGTACCAAAAAGAACAAGCCCAACTTAACGTGGCAAAAGCTCAAGTAGAGCAAGCTCAAGCAAAGTTACGCGGAATGAAAAATACCAGACTAGCGGCCCAAGCTGCTGTAGACACGATGATTCATCACATCGGACATCAATATTCAGCAGCTCGGCAAGCTAAGGCAGTTTTGAAGAACACAATGATTTACGAGAAATACACAAAAATCGTTGCTCAGGAAGACGGAGTCATAACAAAAAGACTTATTAGTCCAGGCGTTGTCGTCAATCCGGGAATGATGATTCTCAAAGTGGCTCAGGTGAAACAAATCAGAGTCCAGGCAGAAGTAGCTAGCGAAGATGCAGCCCGGATAAAGTTCGGAAATAAAGTGATGATAAAAGGATCTCAAACAAGCAATGATAAGTTTGAGGCAAAAATAACATCGATATTTCCAGCCGCTGATCCGGTAAGCAGGACAGTGACAATTGAAGCCCTAATTGATAATATCCGAAACAACAACGGCGCTTTCAAGAAACAGGTCAGTTCTATAGAAGCCTATAGATTTCTCCCTGGACAATACGTCGTGATGAAAATTTCTACTGGTGAACATAAAGGACTTACAGTCCCAACTTCGGCAATAGTCTGGAGGGAAGGAAAAGCTCAAGTCTGGAAAACTGGTTCGGCATCCCAGTTTGCAAGCGAATCTAAATATCAATGTCCAATGCATCCGGAAGTTAAATCAAGCCAACCCGGAGAGTGCCCAAAGTGCGGTATGAAACTTGAATTGATAAAACAAGAAAAACGAACTGGACCTTTCAAAAAGCAGTACACCTGTACTATGCACCCGGAAGTGATTAAAGATGCACCGGGCAAATGTCCTAAATGCGGCATGGATCTTGTACCCAAGGAAATAGGAGGAAAAAATGAAGCTCATCTTGTCGATGTGAAGATAGGGTTGGCTAATCCTGATCGCACAGAAATAGTAAGTGGATTGAAAGAAGGAGATCAGGTCGTTTATTCCGGTCAAGCTAATCTTCAGCCTGGCATGGCGGTAGTAGCAACCGAATGGGGCAAAGCCGGTCCACGTAAACTGCCGACAGCCTCTGAAGTTCAGGGTAATAGACTTGATTCAGTTAACAACTGGACACATGAGGAGATGTCCGGCGACTTGATGTTAAAGATATCCCTTAGTCCGGCCAAAGGTGGTGCCAATGAGACTGTTGTAAAAATTGAAAAACACGGCGGTGGTGCTGTATCTGGTGCAACTGTTGCAATAAAAACTTCGATGCCCGGCATGGGGGATATGGCAGGACCTGATCTTAACGGCACCACTGGCAGCGACGGAGAGGCCAAGTTAAAAAGTAATCTATCGAGCGGTTTATGGAGACTAAAAATCAAAGTGACAGCTCCCGGTTCAGCACCTTTCGAGACAGTGCTTGATGCGGAGGTGCCATAACTGTGACGGCAAGTGACAAGAAAATCCCGTTTGAGCAACAAACAAAAGAGCCCAGAAGCGGGTTCAACATAACATCTTGGTCGATCGAGCACCCCTACACTATTTGGGCGTTTTACCTGTCCATGATCATTCTGGCAGTCGTCGCTATCGGTTTTTACATGCCAAAGCGTCTCATGCCATATGTGCAAAGTCCAATGATCGGCATAGTAAGTATGCAACCAGGCCTTTCAGCCGAAGAAATGGAAACATTCATAAGCAAGCCTGTCGAGGAACGGATGGTGGACATTCGAGGCGTGCGCTTCATTCGCTCTACATCTCAAGAAGGCTTTTCAATGGTTTCGTTGGAATTTCCTTACGGAACAGACATGAAAAGAGCCCTGGTTGAAACACAGGCGCTCATGAATGTAGTCCAAGCCGATCTCCCTGTAACAGGAGCAAACTTAAAACCAAGCTGGGTGTTGTTTATCGACCCATTAAATTTGCCGGTATTAACTTTCAATCTAACAGGACCCGGCTGGGACCCGGTCAGGTTGCGCGAATTAGCAGATAACCAAATTACAAACCGCTTGAAGAAAGTGCCGGATGTTTGGTCAATTTATGCTTTTGGAGGCTACAAACGGCAATTACAAGTGCTTGTGGATCGAAATAAATTGGCAGGGTTTGGACTATCCATTCTTGACGTTCGAGATGCCTTAGACAAACAAAATGTGGCTAAACCGGCAGGCCGGCTCACTTATGGAACAGGGGAGGCAATAGCACGCCTAGATACGCTTGCTCGGGGAGTGAGCGAAGTGGAGAACTACCCACTCAAAGCAAACGGAAATCGAGTCATCTATGTAAAAGACGTGGCACGAGTCGTCGATACATTTTGGGAGAAAAGGGCGGCGTACCATCATGTCCATGACAACAAAGTTGAACCCGGTATTGAAGTCAGTGTCATTCAAACACCGGAAGCCAGCTCACCGATTGTAATTTCAGGAATAAAGAAAGAAATTGCCGCACTGGAAAAAGACTATCCAGGTATTCATTTCGAGATAAGTTACGACAACTCACATTTTGTCGGCATCTTGATGCGAAATATGTTGGAAGAGCTTGGAGCAGCAATTGTTTTAACCGGCATTGCCGTGCTTCTTTTTCTCGGGGAGTGGCGAGCCACTTTAATATCCATGATCACTATTCCCATTTCGCTTGCAATGGCGGTGCTGGCACTTATCCCCATGGGCATGACTCTAGACAGCTCAACTTTAATTGGATTGCTTCTTTCAATAGGACGCCTTGTCGATGATTCAATCATCGACATCCATGCAATAGAGCGGCATCTAAGAATGGGTGAAGATCCCAGAACAGCCACTATAAATGGTATCACCGAAGTACGCCTGGCTGTTGCAGCCTCCACTCTAGTATTAATTCTTGCATTGGCTCCGCTTCTTTTTTGCGGCGGCCTTGTCCAGCAAATGTTTGTCGGCGTGGTTTGGCCAATTATCTTTGGACTTCTGGCTTCTTTCCTGGTGTCATTGACATTGACAGCGGTGCTGGCAGAAAAGTTTTTACGAGCCAAGCCATTGCCGGGCGAAGAAACAAACGAAATATGGTTCATGAAGCAACTGCAGCTGCGCGTCTTAGAACCATTTGATCGAATGTTGGTCAAGTTGGAAGACGACTATGGTCGACTCGTTGCCTGGATGTTGAAACACCGTTTTGTGAACATGGCAAGAATACTTGCCACCATAGTGATCGGCTTCACCTTCTACAACCTCATTGGCAGCGAGATGATGCCGCTTGC
>CAZEQP010000147.1:0-7129 GCA_964514345.1 uncultured Candidatus Obscuribacterales bacterium | reverse complement strand
TGACCGGAAAGACATATTTCTGGACACCTGAAACAGTGCTGGCAATCAAAGAAAATTATGTGCAAAGAATTGACACGATGGCAAACGGCGAGGAGCAAGTTTTATATAAACCGAAGCCGTAAATTCTTATTTTAGAATCAAAGCAAGATCGGCTTGAAATCCTGGATAAGAAATATCGATGCAAGAGGTGTCGTCAACTTCAACCGGTTTTTCAAACAACAACGAAGCTATCAATCCGGTCATAGCCAGGCGGTGATCGCCTCCTGTTTTCCAGAAAGAACCGCCTTCGATTTTTTCTTTTCCTTGAATACTGAAATCGTCTCCGGAAGCCTGGATCGAAACACCGGCATTTTTCAAATTTTCAACTAATAAAGCAAATCGATCGCTTTCTTTATGACGCAATTCACCGGCACCGGAGACTCTGAATTCGCCCTGGCAAAGAGCACCGGCAAGAGCCAGAATCGGCAACTCATCAATGCCTGAAGCGAGGTCTTTTCGTTCGAGCGTGATGCCGTTCAATCTCTTTTTCTGAGAAACTTCTACCGTGGCGACCGGTTCTTCACAGCAAAGCCGCTCATTTGCAAAAGTAACGTAGGCACCCATTTTTTTCAAAGCCTTCAGTAGGAGTGTACGTCCCTCGTTCACTCCCAAGTTATCAAATGAGACAAAAGATCCAGGCAGTAAAGCTGCCGCCACCATGAAATAAGCGGCTGAGGAAATGTCTCCCGGGACCGTGATTTCAAAAGGTTCGATAGATCCACGCAACCCAAATACGGAGAGGTGCCTCGGGCTGGCAGAGGCGGCGGGAATATCCAGATGTTTCAACATTCTGAAAGTATGATCCCGCACCGTATGCGGTACTACTATAGAAGTTTCACCGGAAGCCTGAAGTCCGGCTAAAACAAGGGCGGTCTGAACCTGTGCGGAAGCTTGTTCCAGCTCAAACGATCCGCCTTCAAGTGAATTTCCATGCACAACAATCGGTGCTCGCCCACCCTCCGATTCTTCAAAATCCGCTCCCATTTGTCTCAATGGATCAGTCACACGTTTGAGCGGACGACGGCGCAATGATTCGTCTCCGTCGACCTCAGCTGAAAAAGGACGTCCTGATAGAAGTCCGGTGAGGAGCCGGATTGTGGTTCCGCTGTTTCCGGCATTTAAAATCGAATACGGACGGCGGAGCGAATTGATACCTCCACTTAAAATTGAGACATCTTGATTATTTCGTTCAAATCTAAGACCCAGCGCCTCAAGACATTTCCTGGTGGAAAAACAATCGAGCGCCGGGCTTGCATTCAGAACCCGGCTTTGCCCCCGACTGAAAGCACTGAAAAAATAGGCGCGATGAGTTATGGACTTGTCGCCCGGAACAATCAAATTTTTACCTTGCAAACTAAGCATCGGTCCTATGTTGTAAAATCTGACCTAATTATATTGCTTCAAGAAGCAAAGGACGCCCTTTATATCATGTTGCGTTTCTTAACTGCCGGCGAATCTCACGGACCCAGCCTCACCGCCATACTTGAGGGATTTCCAAGCGGCGTAAAAATCGATATTGAAAAAATAAACAAAGAGCTGAAGTCTCGCCAGAAAGGTTACGGACGAAACGCCCGCCAGAAAATTGAAGACGATAGCGCAACCATAAGCGCTGGTATCAGAAATGGTATCACGACAGGCGGTCCCATTTGTTTGCAAATCACCAATAAAGACTTTGCCAACTGGCAAGAAGTGATGGCTGTGGAGGCAGGTGTCAAAACACCTAAGGAAAAAGAAGTGGATTGTTTTCGCCCCGGTCACGCCGACCTTGCCGGAACCATCAAATACGGACATAAGGACGTACGCGAAGTGATCGAGCGGGCAAGCGCACGCGAAACGGCCGCAAGAACAGCAGTAGGTGCAATTTGTCAGCAATTTCTTGAAAACTTCAATATTCATTTAGCAAGTCATGTTGTGCAAGTGGGTGAGATTAAGAGCGTCAGTGAAAGCGAGGTTAAGGACTTTAATGACCTGAATAAAAGGTCAGAAAAGTCTGAAGTTTCATGTGCCGACGAGACTGTTTCAAATCAAATGGTTGAAACAATCAAGAAACACTGGAGCGAAGGTGACAGCCTGGGCGGAGTGGTTGAGATTTTAGCCGACAACTTGCCTGTGGGTCTTGGCGATTATGTGCACTGGGATAAGAGAATTGACGGTCTTCTGGCTCAGGCTTTGATGTCTGTGCAAGCGGTGAAAGCAGTGGAGATTGGAAACGGAATAGAAGCAAGCGCAATGCCAGGTTCTCTTGTTCATGACGCTATTTATCCAGCAAAACCTGAAAACGGCATTTTGCCTTTCACAAGAAAAACCAACCGGGCAGGCGGAATCGAAGGCGGCATGACTAACGGCTCACGCCTTGTAATAAGAGCTTTTATGAAACCTATTCCCACTATGACGAAAGGTCTTGATTCGGTATCGTTTCCTGAATATAAATCTCAGAAAGCGCGTTATGAACGTTCAGATGTTTGTGCGGTGAGCGCTTGCGCCATTGTTTGCAAAAATATGACCGCTTTCGTTTTAGCCCGCTCCTTTTTGGAAAAATTCGGGGGCGACTCGCTTGCCCAAATTACCCGTGCATTCAAGGCGAATTCAGTCGACTTATCGGACGCCTGAGATTTTTATTTAACGGAGGATAGAAGCAGGGGTATGACGGGGAATATCCTTCAAGACTAATATTGCACCAAGGGGGTCAAATCCGATGCGCCATAAAACCCGTCACAAAGGTCCGGTCATTACAATGCTCTGGAATACGGCGCTTGAAGTGCGTACCCGCGTTGCAGTAGGGGCCGGAGCCCGCACCAAGTTGTCCGGTACCCTGGCTCAGATCGGCGCCGGAAAGCATGTTCTTGTCTTGTGTCAGCACTCGGCTGCGGTCCACTGGCTGCGCGACGTGCTTTCACAGCTGCCTTCGGAAGATTATCAAGTCACCACCCTCGAAGTGCCGGACGGCGATGTGTGCAAAACAACCGACTGGCTAATAAGAATCTGGGACCATCTGCAGGAACGCGGCTTCAGCCGCCAGGACTCTATCGTGGCGTTGGGCGGCGGCTCTGTATCGGATCTGGCCGGATTTGCAGCAGCCACATACATGCGCGGTTTGAACTTAGTTGTGGTTCCCACCTCGCTCCTGGCTCAGGTAGATGCGAGTATCGGCGGCAAGAATGCCATTAATCTGCCACAAGGCAAAAATTTGGCCGGCACATTTTATTTTCCGAAAGCTGTTCTGGCTGACCAGGAGCTTCTGGCCACAGTGCCTAAACCTCAATTGATGTCCGGTGTAGCTGAAATTCTCAAATATGCCTTGATTGAAGAAACCGTAGCCAAGCATACTGACTATGAAGCCGGTCCCAAGCCGATCATTGAGATTCTGGAAAACGTAGTGAATGAAGGATTCGATGTGGATGATCCGCAAGTAGCGGGGCTTATCACAAGCTGCATCAAGATGAAACTGTTTGTGGTGGCACGCGATCCCAAAGACGCCAATTTGCGCCGCGTACTGAATCTTGGACACACTCTTGGTCATGCTCTTGAAACAGTTGGTGAGTTCAAATTGAGTCACGGCGAAGCTGTTGGAGTGGGAATCGTGCATGCAGCCAAACTGGCTGTTGCTCAGAAGAAGCTGGCGAAGCCAGAACTTGAGCGAATCAAAGATATTCTTTTCAAAGCAGAATTGCCCATTGAAATACCAAGCAAAACAGCTAAAGAAAAGCTGATTCAAGTTATGGAAATGGACAAGAAGCGAGAAGGAAACAAAATAAAACTTGTTTTGCCCGACACCAAACTTGGTGTTGTAGACTATGACTTCAGTCTTCCCCTCTCGGATTTGAACAAGCTGACATAGTGAGCGAGTTTTTTGAAAAAATTGTAGTAGGACTGGGCGCCATGGGCGCATCAACCCTTTATCAGTTGGCGCTGCGCAATACTAAAGTGCTGGGTCTGGACCGTTTTTCTCCGCCTCATACCCTGGGCTCAACGCACGGCGACACACGCATCACCCGCAAAGGAATTGGGGAAGGCGTTCAATATTCACCGCTTTCAATACGATCTTACGAGATATTCGCAGATATAGAGAAGAAAACAAAAACACAATTACTGCAAATTACGGGTGGCGTAGTCATCTCCAGTGACCCGGACGGAACAGCAAGAAATACAGAGGCGTTTTTCCGCAATACTGTGGATGCTGCCGTCAAATACGGTATCAAACACGACGTTATGGACGCAAAGGAGATGCGCAAGCGCTTTCCTCAATTCAACGTGGCTGACGATGAAGTCACTTACTATGAATATGACGCCGGAATACTGCGACCTGAAAAAGCGGTGCATGCTCAGCTTGAACTGGCCCGTGAACTGGGTGCGCAAGTGCACACAAACGAGCGGCTTTTGAGTTATTCCGAATCGCAAAATATAATCACGGTCAAAACCGATTTGAATACTTACACCTGTCGGAAGCTGGTACTCAGCCTTGGTCCCTGGCTTTCAAAAGATGTTTGTGACCAGCCGGTTTTCAAATCTATTTTCAAAGTTTACAGAGAAGTCCTTTACTGGTTTGACATTTCTGCTGTACACGAACAATTCACACCTCCCAACTGTCCGATCTTTATATGGGAACCGAAAAACAAAAACGGAATGTATGGCTTTCCGGCTGTGGACGGACCTGAGGGCGGTTTTAAAATAGCTTTTGAACAATATGATATTTCTTGCGATCCCGAAACTGTTGAGCGTGAAGTTTCGCCAGAAGAAACGAAAGAGATGTTTGAAAAATACGTATCGCCCCACTTTCCCGACTCAGGAGCAAAGTGCGTAAAATCAGCCGTCTGTCTTTACACAGTGACCCCTGACGGCGCTTTTGTGATTGACTGGCTTCCCGGTTCAAAAAATATACTGGTTTGTTCCCCCTGCTCTGGACACGGATTCAAACACTCAGCCGCCATCGGAGAATGCATTTCGGATCTGTTAAGCGACGGTCAGAGCAAAATAGACTTAAGCTCATTTAAGCTTGAAAGATTCAAAGAGGCGGCTCGAAAATAAGTTTTTTGGTGACTGTATTACTCTTGCGGCTTTTTGCTTTCTTCGGCGTCGCCTTTAAAAGGTTCAAAATAGGCTTTGCGACCGCCGAAAATGAATGTAGCAGCAGCGAGCCAGCCTAATACAATCAATACGAATACTTGCCAAGTGGTGCCTTCTGGTTGCATCTAGTTAGTTTCTCCGGAGCAGACTGTCTCTATTCTATATGGACATTATAATCTTTTGAAACAGACCTTTGCAGGTAGTTAAACCCGACCCTTTCAGGCACAACGGGCATTACTCCAGTCTCACTTGCTCTTTGCGGTTTTCAAGGTAATGGCTACCCCGACGGATCTGTTATAAGATCACTGAATCATAAAGCTGAATACTCACTCAGGTCAAAAGGGGAAATTCAATGAAGTCTCTCGGGCGTAGTACAAAAGCCTATATACCATTATCTCTGGTTATCACCTTAATAGGCGTGCAACCGGCGGTCTTTGCCGGCTCGGCTCTGGATCCTTATGCACACATTCAAGCTCCCGAATCGCCGATCAAGAAAAAACAGACCAGCGTACCGGCCGTCGATGTGGTTACACCTTCTACATATGTAACGATGCCTATGGGTGGCGACCCAGCCGCACTCAATCCCAAAAAGCCCGGTATGTTCAGTGGATTGAAAAATCCAGTCGCCGGCTTGAAGATACCTTTTACAGGAGGCAAGTCACAAGCTCCCGCCAACCAGCACAGTATCGCATCCAGTGCGGCTCCTGCACCTAAGAAAACGGAAAAATCCGGCGGCGGTCTGATGAAGAAAAGCGCTTCCATGATTGGAAACAGCTTCAAAGCTACAGGCAATGCAGTTGCCGGAGGCACCGCCAAAATGGCAAGCGTCTCCACCAGTTTGATCCCGGGCGGCAAGCCGAAAAAATCAGAGCACAAGTCTGAGATTGCATCGAGCAACCCTGGTTCACTGAACGAAATGTATGTGAACAAAGCCAAGTCCAATATGGACAAACAAAAGGAGGCCAACAAAGAATTTAAGACAGCAAATCAGCCTTTGCCTTCAAGCACCAAAGAAATTCTGGCCGGTCAAATAGGGCAACCCAAAGTAGCTACCAAGAAGAGTCTTATCCCATCAGTCTCAATGCCATTCAAAAAGAAGAAACCGCATGATGAGACCAAAGTAGCCGAATCCAACAATGGAAGTGGGTTCCTGCAAGGAACCATGGATAAAAAATCAGGCGCCCACGACTTGAGAGCCAGCAAGCAGCTTGCCACCAGCGACAGTGGCAAAGAGACTCCAGTGGTATCAAGCGCAGCTCCTGCCCAAAAGAAAAAGGGCCTAATCCCCGGAATGCCCAAGTTTAAAGCCCCGCAACTGGCCGGAATTCCTTTCATGGGCAAGAAAAAAGAACAAAAGCAAGGCGGATTTGTTGCCGCCTCACAAGAAAAGCAGACTTCAGTTGCTCATCAAATCCCTGTGTCACCTGGCGCAGAAGGAAAGAGCAACCACACTCAGTCTTCTTTCGAGCCAGTGGCTTCCACAGATCCTTTCCCGGACGTGAAGCCCACAGCCATCGCCCAGCATCCCGGTTCTCAACCGGCTAAAAAAGGCGGATTGCTCAAAATGCCCTCGATGAAAATGCCCAAAATAGGCATTCCCGGATTCGGAGGCAAAAAGGCTCCGCAACCTAAGAAAGAGGAAGTCCTCTAAAAGGCAGCTCAAGTTAAAGACAGAAGAGAGCAGGAAAATCCCGCTCTCTTCTTTTTGATCTGGTTTCAGTTTAAGGAACGCAAGCCAATTGTTTGGATTTTGCGCTTCTCATTTTGTTTTTGCTCACTTCGCGATTTCTGTCGGCGCCCAGAATTGACACCGCCCTTCCCATGCTGCGCGGAAATTCGCGTCCACGTTGAAGAACCTGGTGTTCAAAGCTTCCGGGTTGGAAGTTATCGCAGAAGAACTTGATGGCAGCATCCACATCGAAATCCTTGCAAGAGAAAATGTCTAGTGTGACAAATCCCTTTTCAGGAAATGTGTGGATATTGATGTGGGATTCGGCAATCAACACGATTCCGCTAACTCCCCAGT